>JAFGBL010000311.1 GCA_016933115.1 Bacteroidales bacterium
AGGATAAAAGAAAACATAGTTGAAGAAGAAAGACAAATAGCAGAATTCAAAGCCCAGGTCAACGAAAACCCGGATTTAGATGTTGATGAGAAGGAAAAACTTTGGAAAAAGATCGACGATCTGGAGAAACAAACTTATGACAAAACCCAGGATATCCTGAACCAGATTCTCCCCGAAGCATTTGCCGTGATGAAGGAAACCGCCAAAAGGTTTAAGGAGAATGAAATCGTGGAAGTAACAGCCAGCCAGTTTGACCGTGAACTGGCATCAAAACATGATCATATAAACATTTCGGGGGATAAGGCCAGGTTTAAGAATTCGTGGATGGCAGGAGGAAATTTGATCACCTGGGACATGGTGCATTATGATGTGCAGTTGATCGGCGGTATTGTTCTCCATCAGGGTAAAATTGCGGAAATGGCAACCGGTGAAGGTAAAACGCTGGTGGCTACCCTTCCGGTTTACCTGAATGCACTTCCCGGTAAAGGCGTACATCTCGTTACCGTTAACGATTATCTGGCAAAACGTGACTCGGAGTGGATGGGCGTACTCTTCCAGTTTCACGGTTTAAATGTGGATTGTATCGACAAGCATCAACCCAATTCGCAGGCACGCCGAAATGCTTACCTGGCTGATATTACCTATGGAACCAATAATGAATTTGGTTTTGACTACCTGCGCGATAATATGACTGCATTCCCTGATGAACTTGTTCAAAGGGAGCACAATTACGCTATCGTCGATGAGGTGGATTCGGTATTGATCGATGATGCGAGAACTCCTTTGATTATTTCAGGCCCTACACCAAAAGGTGATACGCAGGAGTTCGATGAGTTTAAACCTACAGTTCATAAATTATACACCGTCCAAAAAAATCTGGTTACCAAAATTCTGGCTGACGCAAAAAAAATATTGACTGAAAAAAATACACCCGATTATGAAAAAACAGGTGGGGAACTGTTGCTTCGTGCTTTTAAAGGACTTCCGAAGAATAAAGCATTGATCAAGTTTTTAAGTGAGGAAGGTATGCGTGCTTTGATGCAAAAAACAGAAAACTTTTATTTGCAGGAGCAAGCGAAAAATATGCACCTCATTACAGATGAGTTATACTTTGTGATTGAGGAGAAACAAAATTCGGTTGACTTGACCGAACAAGGAATCAACCTCATCAACGAATCGGCAGGTGATCCTGATTTTTATGTACTTCCCGATGTGGGTGCCGAATTGGCCGACCTTGAAAAATCCGACCTCTCCGAAAAGAAAAAGCTGGAAAAGAAAAGTGAGATCCTGAGGGATTTTTCCATAAAATCGGAAAGGGTTCATACGGTAAATCAATTATTGAAAGCATACACCATGTTCGAAAAAGATGTGGAATACGTGATCATGGACAATAAGATCAAGATCGTGGATGAACAAACCGGTCGTATCATGGAAGGGAGGAGGTATTCCGACGGATTGCACCAGGCTATTGAGGCCAAGGAGAATGTCAAGGTGGAAGCTGCAACGCAAACCTATGCAACCATCACCCTGCAAAACTATTTCAGGATGTATAAAAAGCTGGCCGGTATGACTGGTACGGCTGAAACAGAGGCCGGTGAATTCTGGAATATCTACAAGCTTGATTGCGTGGTTATTCCTACCAACAAACCGGTAATCAGGGATGACAGGGAAGACCTGGTTCATAAAACGAAAAGGGAAAAATTCAATGCGGTTATCAATGAAATTGAGAACCTTGTGAATCAAAAGCGGCCGGTGCTGGTAGGTACAACTTCGGTAGAAACCAGTGAATTACTCAGCAAATTACTGACCAGACGAAATATAAAACATAATGTTCTGAATGCTAAATTACACCAGAAGGAGGCTCAGATCGTCAAGGAAGCAGGCCAACCCGGAACGGTGACCATCGCCACCAATATGGCAGGAAGGGGTACCGATATTAAATTGGGCACGGGTGTGAAAGATGCAGGCGGTTTGGCTATCATCGGAACCGAGCGCCATGAATCCAGGCGGGTCGACAGGCAACTGCGCGGTAGATCGGGCCGTCAGGGAGATCCCGGAAGTTCCCAGTTTTTTGTTTCGTTGGAAGATGACCTGATGCGTATGTTCGGTTCGGAAAGAATTGCCAAAATTATGGATAGGATGGGTATTAAAGAAGGAGAAGTGATCCAGCATTCCATGATCACCAAGTCCATTGAACGAGCCCAGAAAAAAGTGGAGGAAAATAACTTTGGCATCCGGAAAAGATTGCTGGAGTATGATGATGTGATGAACGCCCAACGGGAGGTAATTTATAAAAAAAGAAAGCATGCACTTTTCGGTGAACGGCTTTCCATCGATATTTCGAATATGATCTACGACGCTATCGAACAGATTGTCATGGATTACCAGGATGCCCGTGATTATGAAGGATTCAAGATGGAGCTTTTGAAGGTGTTTGCCCAGGAATCTCCTTTGAATGAAAAGGATTTTTTGGCGTCCAGCAAGGAAGAAATTTCGGATGCCGTTTTCGAAAAAGTTTATACCGCCTACAGGAAGAAAAACGACCTGATCAGGGAGCGTGCTATGCCCATTATCAAGGATGTTTATGAAAACAACTCACAGTACGAAAATATTGCGATTCCAATTACCGACGGAATCAAGGAAACGCAGGTGGTGGCCAATTTACGTAAGGCTTATGAAAATAATGGACAGGAAGTGATCCTTGCCGTTGAAAAGGGCATTACGCTGAGCCACATCGACAATGCATGGAAGGAGCATCTGCGTGAACTTGACGACCTGAAACAATCGGTTCAAACGGCAACGTATGAGCAGAAAGACCCACTGCTCATTTACAAATTCGAATCTTTCGAATTATTCAAAAGTATGATCCAGAAATCGAACAAGGACATTGGTTCTTTCCTGGTAAAAGGCCATTTGCCCGGTCAAATGACCGACGTTCGACAGGCCCAGGCTCCGCGGAGAACAGATATGTCGCGATATAAGGAGGAGCGGACCGATTTGCTTTCGCAAGCTCATAGCAACACACAACAGGAACAAAGAACACAGCCGATTGTCCGCGAGAAGAAAGTGGGTAGAAATGATCCCTGTCCTTGTGGTAGCGGTAAAAAATATAAGCATTGCCACGGTAAAGGAGTTTAAAAAAGATTTATAAAAATTCTTATCCTTGAAAATGTCCATTTCCGTAAAAAATATAACCAAAATTTATGGTGCACAAAAAGCACTGGATGATGTTTCATTCGTTATCAAAGCCGGGGAGGTAGTTGGCTTGTTGGGGCCCAACGGAGCAGGCAAATCGACTATGATGAAAATCATAACCTGTTTTATCCCACCTACAAGTGGGGAGGTCACCGTTTCAGGATTTGATATTTTTGAAGAATCATTGGAAGTTCGGAAGAAAGTTGGATACCTGCCGGAGAACAATCCCCTTTACCTCGAGTTATATGTACGCGAATACCTGGAATTCATTGCCGGGATATATAAAGTTGCGGATAAGGCCTCAAGGATCAGGGAAATGATAGAAATTACGGGATTGGGAAATGAACAGGGTAAAAAGATCGGGCAGTTGTCAAAGGGTTACAGGCAAAGGGTAGGGCTGGCCCAGGCCATGATCCACAACCCCGAGGTTTTGATCCTGGATGAACCTACATCCGGGCTTGATCCCAACCAATTGCTTGATATCAGGCAACTGATCAAAAATATCGGCAAGGAAAAAACCGTCATGCTGTCGACACATATCATGCAGGAGGTGGAGGCTGTTTGCGACCGGGCCATTATTATCGACAAGGGAAGGATTGTCGCTGATGACAGTACAGCCAATCTTTCAGATAAAAGTTCGGGTGTTAATATCATTCGGGTTGAGTTTAATAAACCACCGGAAGAAAATTTGCTTCGTGAAATTCAGGGTGTATCATCCATTAAAAAAAATTCTGATACCCTATTTGAGATCACATCTGAAGGTGATATTGAAATTCGGGAAGCCATTTTCAATTTTGCAGTAAAGAACGGCCTTTCGGTTTTATCTTTGCAAAAATCAACCCGTGGAATTGAAGAGGTATTTCAGCAACTTACCCGAAATTCTTAATGATCCATTATGTTAAAAAACTGTAAATGAATATTATTTTTTTTGCAGATCAATATAAATTTTTAATTTTGCTCCGCTTTGTGGACAGATTTGATTGATTGCAACCACGGGAAAAAATGCTAAAACAATATTCTTTTCCTTCAATTCAATCAAAATCCATAATCAACAATTAAAATACAGCATAAAATAGTGCTGAAATAGAACCATAATTTATAACACAAAATAATTATTAATTAAATCACAATTTTATGAGTTATTTATTCACATCCGAATCGGTTTCTGAGGGACATCCCGACAAAGTT
Source organism: Bacteroidales bacterium (assembly GCA_016933115.1). Taxonomy (GTDB): domain Bacteria; phylum Bacteroidota; class Bacteroidia; order Bacteroidales; family JAADJA01; genus JAADJA01. The sequence goes on from JAFGBL010000311.1 coordinate 4,384, forward strand.
GCCGATCAAATATCCGACGCTTTACTGGATGAATTTATGCGTTGGGATCCCGAATCCAAAGTTGCATGTGAAACTTTTGTTACAACCGGTTTGGTTGTTTGCGGAGGTGAAGTACGCACCGAAGGATGGGTTGATGTTCAGGAAACTGCCCGGAAAGTTATTCGTCAAATCGGCTATACAAAAGCTGAATACAGGTTCGACAGCGAGTCCTGTGGTGTGATCTCCACTATTCACGAACAGTCGCCCGATATCAACCAGGGAGTTGTTCGTGCTAAGAAAGAAGACCAGGGTGCAGGAGACCAGGGAATGATGTTTGGATATGCCTCCCGGGATATGGACAATTATATGCCACTGTCTTCAGAATTGGCTCATATCCTGTTACAGGAATTGGCCGTTATCCGCCGGGAAATGAAAAAAATGAAATACCTGGGCCCCGATAGTAAATCACAGGTAACAGTTGAATATGATGACGATGGAAATCCGATCAGAATTGATACCATTGTTGTCAGTACACAACATGATGAGTTTATTTTACCTAAGAACAACTCGCCTAAATCAATTAAGGCGGCGGATGATGCCATGCAAAAAGTGATTATGGAGGATGTTCAGAATATATTGATCCCAAGAGTGGTAAAAACCTTACCTAAGAGAATTAAAGATCTTTTCAAGGGCGACTACAAATTGTATGTTAATCCTACCGGAAAGTTTGTTGTTGGCGGACCTCATGGGGATACCGGATTAACAGGCAGAAAAATCATCGTTGATACCTATGGGGGTCATGGTGCCCACGGTGGGGGAGCGTTTTCAGGCAAAGACCCGTCAAAAGTAGACCGATCGGCTGCCTATGCTGCCCGACATATTGCCAAAAACCTTGTTGCTGCTGGTGTTTGCGACAAGGCGCTTATACAGGTGGCATATGCCATTGGAATTGCGCAACCTGTCGGATTGTTCGTAAATACTTACGGATCGGCCAGGGTGATGGATAAAAAAGGTAAAATTTTATCTGACGGAGAAATCGCAAAAAGAGTCAATAAAATTTTCGATATGCGTCCTTATTCCATCATCGAAAGGTTTGGTTTGAAAAATCCCATTTTCCTGCCGACAGCTTCTTACGGGCATTTTGGAAGGGATAATTATACGGCTGACATAGAAGTTTTTTATCCGGTTAAAGGTTCTAAACCTAAAGGTGTGAATGGAAACGGGAAACCTGTTTATACAAAAAAAGTAGAATTCTTTGCCTGGGAAAAACTTGATTATGTTAATAAGATCAAGAAGGAGTTTGCAATTAAATAGAAAATTCAAAAAAATAAAAAAGCCCCGGTGAAGGGGCTTTTTTTCAGGTTGTTGTTTAGTGTTTGATGATCAATTTCTGAGTATCTTTCGACTCATTGTTGATCACAAGAGAATAGAAATAAATACCTTCATTTAGCGTGGAGGTATTTATATTTTTAATTGAACCGTTATTATCGGTTACATTTATTTCTTTAACTACCGAACCCAGCAAATCATATATCACAATCCTTGCATTTTGATTGACAAGATTGTCATAGTCAATATTTACAAAGTTGTTAGCAGGGTTGGGATAAGCAATCACTGACGGTTCAACAGCTTGAAAATCGTCAATGCCGGTTACCATTGTATTATACTGTACATTCACAGTGCTGTAGTTGCTCGCATCCGATGCATCAAAAAATACATATGAAATGTATGAAATACCTGCCTGACCGTTTGGTTCGAGGTCACCAATGAAATCAGTACTGTTGGTGGCTCCTGCTCCAATTGTTATTGGATTTATTGATTGGTTTACATCAGGTGGGAAACAAGCACCCCAGCAAAAATAATTTACGGTTCCGGGCAGTACATGCGTAACAATCCTTTTAACATGTACATCAACCGGTTGGCCGTCATTGTTCGTCACATAAATATAGGATGCTATTGCCATAACATCGGGATTACCTGAAAACTCGACAGTAGAATTATCTTCCAGGTTACCGCCTTCCCATGATAGTGAGAGTGTCGGATCCATATCTGTTACATCATAGTTAACCGTAAACAAAATGGAATCGCCTGGGTTATTGAAATCGTAAAAAACATAAGAAACAGAGCTCAATCCCGCATTCCCGGCCGGAAGATAGTGTCCCGAAAAATCCTCATTTGCTGTTGTAGCTCCGGCACCCAGCGGGAATGGCTGTGTCGATTCATATACAAATGGGGGATAGCATAATCCCAAACAGAATTGACATTCCGAACCGGAAGTTAGAAAGTTCTCAACTTTCTTAACACGGAGGTCGACTTCGTAACTGTTGTTGTTGGTAATGTTTACATAGGCAACCGTTTCCAGGTCAGATGGATTGCCCTCCAAAACCAAAACACTATTGGCAGGTACAGGATTTCCTTCAAGTGTTGTAAGTGTCAGGTTTTGAGCTATCAACACTGAAAATGCCATAAAACCAACAATTGCGGAAAGTAGTAGTTTTTTCATAGTTATTTATTTACTTATGTTATTCAATGAATTAATATTATTGAGACACGATCTTCAAATAAAAAGTTGCTCAAAGAACGCTAATTATTCCATTTTAGTTGCAAAAATTGTGCTAAAAAATGTTAATATCGGTATACTTAAAAAAATTCCAGAATCATAAATAAGCAACCTTATATTTCACGTATTTGTCTTAGTATATGAGTGATCACTTTGGATAAAGTCAATAATAATTTTACAGGGAAGTTAAAAATAATTACTTTTACGGAATTAAATATTTAACCATTAAAATACTTAAATATGAAAAGGAAATTGTACCTTTTAGCCATTCTGTTGTTCTCAACAACAACAGTGATATTTGCACAATCAGAGCGTTTGGTTTTACTTGAACATTTTACCCAGGCTTCTTGTGGCCCATGTGCCTTATACAATCCTACCATCAATACCCTTTTAAATAGCAATCCTGATGTTATCACTGCTATCATGTACCATACAAGCTGGCCTGGATATGACCCCATGTACAATCACAATGTCGAAGATAATGGTGCGCGGACGTCCTATTATAGTGTTTCTTCCGTTCCAAACTCCGTTTTGGATGGAAATTATTACAACGGCCATCCAAACGGCTGGAATATCAACTCGGTAAATAACAGGGCAGCGATTCCTTCCCCGGTAGATATTTATATGCATCATGAATTATCGAATGATGAATCTCAAATTACCGTTACGATGATGATTGTAGCCTCAGAATCGGTTGCAGCAGGGATGAAAACCACTATTGCAGTAATTGAGAAACATATTCACTTTAATACTCCTCCGGGTTCGAACGGAGAAATTGATTTTTATAATGTGATGAAAAAGTTATTGCCAGCCGCTTCGGGTGTGATACTTCCGGCCATGGAGGCAGGTGAATATATTATTCTTCAGTATTCGTGGGAGCATCAGAATGTTTATGACATCAACGAATTATCAGCAGTTGGTTTTTTACAGAACAATTTAACCAAGGAAGTTCTTCAGTCAGCCAACAGCAGTGCGGTTCCTATTGCCCCATTGTATACCAATGATGCCGAAATATTCATGATCGATAATGTTTCTCACAATTATTGCATCGGACAGGTTCAACCCGATATCATAATCAGGAATAACGGTTCAGAAGAACTGACTTCGCTTACAATAACCTATTCCATTAATGGCGGTGAGTCGATGACTTATGATTGGACCGGTAATTTGGGTTTCCTTGAGACAGAGACCATAACACTGGAAGCATCGGATTTTTCAATCAATGAAATGAATAATTTTACTTTCACCATCGAAAATCCGAGTGGGGTAACGGATGAATATCCTAACAATAATACCAGGATATTGGAAATACCACAGGCTCTTGATGCTCCATCACCCATTACCATGATATTGAAACTGGATGATAACCCGGAGGAAACCACATGGGAATTTATCAATTCACAGGGAGAGGTATTGTACGAAGGCGGGCCATATACCCAGCCGGGACAACAAATTGTTCAGCAATTTGCGTTCAATTCAACCGATTGCTATACGTTTCTCATTTATGATGCCGGTGGTGACGGTCTGTTGGGAACCGGCTCCTATGCCATTGGTTACGGATCAACTATCATTGCACAGGGAAGCAAATTCGGTTCGATGGATGAAGGGCAGTTTATTGTTGCTTACACAGGAATTGATGATCCCGTTGCCAATGAAAAAATACAATTAGCGCCCAATCCAGCGTTGAATGAAGCAAACATACTTTTTACTCTGGCTGAAGCCGGGAATGTAAGTTATTCAATCGTCAATCTGCTGGGCAAAGAGGTGAAAAGACTGAATGCCGGATATCAGGCTCCTGGTGAAAAAACCTTTGAAATTGATCTTACTGGTTTGGTGTCTGGAATTTACTTTGTCAATCTTCAGGTCGGTTCTGTTCAATATGTTGAAAAACTGATAAAATCCGAATAAATAAAGTTTATCTTAAGAAAAACGCCTTCTGAATAAAGGCGTTTTTTTTTACTAATTGTGAGAACTCGGATTAAAAAGCTGATCAATAAGCATGTCATCTGCTAAGTTGGGAATCGTAACTTTAAGGTTCGGGTTTTCCTCCATTGCCCTCTTTATTGCAAACAAAGCACCTACATTACGAGCCCAGCTGCGTCGGGCAATACCGTTATTCACATCCCAGTGAAGCATCATTTTCAATCTGCGGTCAGCATCTTCCGAACCATCCAGTACCATCCCAAATCCACCGTTGATCACCTCTCCCCAGCCAACACCGCCTCCATTATGGATGGAAACCCAGGTGGCTCCCCTGAAGGAATCACCGATCACATTATGGATCGCCATGTCGGCTGTAAATTGCGAGCCATCATAAATGTTAGAAGTTTCACGGTAAGGAGAATCTGTTCCGGAAACATCATGATGATCTCTTCCCAAAACAACAGGCGCTGAAATTTTTCCTTCCCTGATGGCCTGGTTAAAAGCTGCTGCAATTTTGGTCCTGCCTTCGCAATCGGCATAGAGGATACGTGCTTGTGAACCGACAACCAATTTATTTTGCCTGGCCTGCCTGATCCATTGAATGTTGTCTTTCATTTGCTGGGAAATCTCTGAAGGAGCAGTTTCCGAAATCTCCTCCAGTACTTCCATGGCGATCTTATCGGTTAATATTAAATCTTCAGGTTCGGAGGACGTGCAAACCCAGCGGAAAGGCCCGAATCCGTAATCGAAACACATGGGACCCATGATATCCTGAACATAGGAGGGGTATTTAAAACTTCCGTCATTTTTCAGAATGTCTGCACCGGTCCGGCTTGATTCCAGCAGGAAAGCATTGCCATAATCAAAAAAGTACATGCCCTGCTTAGCCAATTTATTGATCGCATTTACCTGCCTTTTCAATGATTCCTTCACTTTTTTCCTGAAGTTTTCAGGATCCTTTGCCATCATATCGTTGGAAACTTCAAAACTAAAGCCAACCGGGTAATAGCCTCCTGACCATGGATTGTGTAAGGAGGTTTGGTCAGAACCCAGATCTACCTTGACATTTCGCTCAACCAGCCTTTCCCATAAATCAACGATATTCCCCAAATAGGCAATAGAATGAGGCTGATTTTTTTCCTTGAATCTTAGCGCCATGTCAATAGCAGAATCCACATCTTCCGTAATTTCATCCACCCAGCCCTGGTCATATCTCTTCTGCGCTGCTTTTGGGTTGACTTCCGCAGTAATGCTGACCACACCGGCAATATTGCTGGCTTTGGGCTGGGCTCCACTCATTCCCCCCAAACCGGAAGTGACAAAAAGTTTTGTAACCGCCGATGTTCCTTGGTTGCCTATTTTTCTTGATGCATTCATCACAGTAATCGTTGTCCCGTGTACGATACCTTGCGGCCCGATGTACATGAACGACCCGGCAGTCATTTGGCCGTATTGCGAAACTCCAAGGGCATTGAATTTCTCCCAGTGATCGGGGCTGGAGTAATTGGGAATGACCATTCCGTTGGTCACCACCACCCTGGGTGCATCTTTGTGTGAGGGAAACAATCCCATGGGATGGCCCGAGTAAAGTACCAGGGTTTGTTCGTCTGTCATTTCGGCCAGGTACTTCATAGTGAGGCGGTACTGGGCCCAGTTCTGAAATACCGCCCCATTGCCGCCATAGGTAATCAATTCGTGCGGATGTTGTGCTACTGCATCATCCAAATTATTACACAACATCAGCATAATGGCAGCTGCCTGCCTGGATTTATGTGGGAATTCATCAATTCTGCGGGCGTAAATCTTATAATCGGGCCGGAACCGGTACATATAAATTCTACCATAAGTTTCCAACTCTTTTTTGAATTCCGGGGCCAAAACAGCATGGTGTTTCACATCAAAATACCGCAATGCATTTTTGATGGCCAGCTTTTTTTCTTCCTGGCTTAGAATGTCTTTTCTTTTGGGGGCGTGATTCACATTTTCATCCCAGGGTTTTGGTTGTGGTATATCTTTCGGGATACCTTCCAATACTGCCTTTTGAAACGAAGTAAGTGCCATATCCTCTAACTTTTTTCGTGTTACAAGGGCAAAATTAATCAATAATTCGGTGCTTTTGTTGGTAGCGATTGATTTTGGACTTTGTACCGTAAACTGATTCATATAAACCGTAAACTGGTTTTTCATTGACTTAAGCACTTGGATTTTGTATTTTAGTCCTCGTTTAATGAATGGAATTTTCCTTAGGCAACGTTAAACCCTGACTTCGGAAATAACCTGATGGGTTGTTTCCGAAGTCCTTTAAAAAATGATCTGTATCCTAATTAATTAAAGCCCATACTATTACAAGAGTAATTTTAATTATTGTCTATTCTTAGTAAATCAAAATTCGAACGTATACATGTGGATAATGATCGTATAACCAAAAAACTGATTGTCCGACGCTAAATCCAGGAGGAACGAGTGGGGATCCCGGGTTTTTTAACCGGGATCTTTTTGTATTCTTAAGAAATATTTATTAATGAATTGTCAGATTTTATCCTTGGAGTTTTTCAGAATCTGGTACAGAAACTCCCGCGCCCTGAAAAGTTGGGCCTTAACCGTACCGAGGGGTAAATTTAGCTCTTCAGCAATTTCATCGTAGGAAAATTCCTTAAAGTATCGCAATTCGATCAATGTGCGGTAATGCGGTTTCAGTTTCTCCACCACCTCACGCATCAGCTTGATCTTTTGCTTTTTTACCAGTTCTTCTTCCGGGTCGAGTATTTGAGCCGGGATTTTATTGGCCAGCTCGGTGCCCTTTTCGTCATCAATGTTCTGATCGATAGAGAAGGTATATTTTTTCTTTTTCCGGATAAAATCGATGCAATTGTTGGAAGCAATTTTAAACAACCATGTGCTGAAGGCGTAATCGGGTGTGTACTGATGCAGCTTTTTAAAAGCCTTACCAAAGGCTTCAATGGTGAGGTCTTCAGCATCGTGGGGGTTGTTGGTCATCTTGAGCAACATGAAATAAAGCGAGTCCCGGTAGTTTTTCATCAGGTCGGCATAGGCTTGCTGGTCGCCATCGTCAATGGCACGCTGAACAAGCTTATAATCACGCAACGCTTTTTCGGTCAGATGCGAAGTTACTTCCATTTAGTTTGCTTAAAGACCAGGTTTATAAAACCCATAACCGGGTAAATACCCAGAAAAAACACCTCTATGAGCGGCGAAATTAACAATAATTTTTTTTCCAATAACCGATGGAAAGATTTTTTAAAAATAATTAATTGCGAAGCCATCCTGATTAGAAACAAAGCCAGGACAAGGTAAAAGAATTTTCCCAATAACAATAAAAGTATGAAAGTGATGTATGTAACAATCAGGCTGGCCGGATATAGTCCGATCAGGATTTTATGCTTGAATTTATAATATTTACCGGCTGAAATATGTCTTCGTTTTTGGTTCCACCAGCTTTTAAAAGTCGTTTTTGGAGGGCTTACTGTAAAACTGTCGGGTGCGGCTTCAATCCGGGTGTTTCGCTTTGTGGCCACCTGGTTGATAAACAGGTCATCGTCACCCGATGAAACCTTGTAATGGGAAATAAATCCCTTGCTTTTAATGAACAGGTTTTTCTTATAGGCCAGATTCCTTCCAACTCCCATGTATGGCAATCCAATCAGGGCAAATGAAAAATATTCAATAGCAGTGAATGCTGTTTCGTAGCGGATTATTTTGTTGAGCAGGTTGGGATGTTCCTCGTATTTACCGTAGCCCAGCACAATTTCCGTTTCCGCGGTGAAGTTAGATGACATTTCCATGATCCAATTGGGGCTGGCAGGTACGCAATCGGCATCGGTGAGAAGCAGGTTTTCATATTTGGCCGACTTAATTCCGATTGCCAGTGGAAATTTTTTACCTTTAAAAAAATTCAGATCCTGTGTAATGTTGACCACTTTTATGTTTTTGTAATCCCGTTGAAGATCCTCTAGTAAAAAAATCGTTTCGTCGTCCGAGGCATCATTCACTACTACTACTTCAAATTCGGGGTAATCCTGTGATAGCAGTAGCGGCAGGTTCTTTTTCAGATTGGGATATTCATTTTTTGCTGATAATACCACTGAGACCGGTTCCGGTTCATCCTGAATAACTTTCTTTTTATAAAAAGCAAACCTGCCAAACATAAACCAGTAATAAATCAACTGTATGGCTACCGCAGCAATAAAAATTGCCAGTAAAAGCGTAAAAAACTGATCGGATGAAAAAAATAGTGAAGCCATTCAGCATCTTGTAACAACACAAAAATATTCAAACTAAATCAAATAAATATATCTTTATCCACTTGAATAACTAACATTCGGATGTTGAAGAAATTATTTTTATTTTAATGAAGTTCGAATTACAATCAAAAGACCGGTTATCATCCGCCCGTGCATGTGAAATTACTACGGATCACGGGAAAATTCAAACTCCAATTTTCATGCCGGTAGGAACTGCGGGAGCGGTCAAAGCGGTGCATATCAAAGATTTGAAAAGTGATATCAATGCCCAAATCATCCTCGGAAATACCTATCATCTTTATCTCAGGCCTGGGCTGGATGTACTGAAAGCCGCCGGTGGTTTACATCGGTTCACTGGCTGGGACCGTCCCATTTTGACCGATAGCGGGGGTTACCAGGTTTACAGCCTGGCCAACACCAGAAAATTGACAGAAGAGGGAGTCATTTTCAATTCTCATATTGATGGTTCGAAACACATCTTTACTCCCGAAGGCGTGATGGATATCCAGCGGATCATTGGTGCCGATATCATCATGGCATTCGATGAATGTACCCCGTATCCCTGTGATTACGAATATGCCGGCAAATCCCTGGACCTAACCCATCGTTGGCTCGACAGGTGTATTGCTCAGTTTAACCGTACCGAGCCGCTGTATGGATATGGGCAATCACTTTTTCCGATCGTCCAGGGTAGTATTTACAGCGATCTCAGGATAAAATCTGCCGAATTTATTGCTTCCCGAAATGCGGATGGAAATGCCATTGGTGGTTTATCGGTGGGAGAACCGCATGAACTCATGTATGAAATGACAGAAAAGGTTTGTAAAATCCTGCCGGAAAATAAACCAAGATATTTGATGGGTGTCGGAACACCGGTTAATATCCTTGAAAGCATTGCATTGGGAATCGATATGTTCGATTGTGTTATGCCCACCCGCAATGCTCGTCATGGTTTGTTGTATACAATTCATGGTTTGATCAATATTAAAAATGAGAAGTGGAAAAACTACCATAAAGTGCTTGATGAGGAAGGAAATTCCTTTGTTGACCGGGAATATTCCAGGGCTTATTTGAGGCATTTGATCCAGGCACAGGAAATGCTTGGCGCCATGATCGCTTCGATGCATAACCTGGCTTTTTACCTTTGGCTTGTTAGGGAAGCCAGAAATAAAATTGTCGAAGGGACGTTTTTGGAATGGAAAACCCGGATGGTAAAACAATTGGACAACAGGCTGTAGTGATTTCCGATAATCAGTAAATTTGCCTCAAATTTGAACTTTTGAAGAAAATTGATTACTATATCATCAAGAAGTTCCTCGGCACTTTTTTCTTTGCCATATCACTGCTCGTGATCATCATCATTGTATTCGACCTCTCGGAAAAAATTGATGATTTTATCGAAAAAAAGCCACCTCTCAACGAAATCATTTTTTCCTACTACCTCAATTTCATTCCCTATTTTGTGAACCTTTTCAGTTACCTCTTTACTTTTATTTCGGTTATTTTCTTTACCTCAAAAATGGCCTATAACAGTGAAATTATTGCCATCCTGAGCAGCGGCGTCAGTTACCGCCGGTTTTTGCTGCCGTACCTGTTCTCCGCCGTTTTTTTGGGATTGCTTTCCTTTTATTTGGCCAATTTCCTGATCCCAAGGACCAACCAGAAAATGATGCAGTTTGAAAAAGCCTATATCAGAAATCCATATGCGAGCAGTGATATAAATATTCATATGCAGATCAGCCCTGGTACTTTTGTTTACCTCGAAACATACAATGCCCGGACCAATACAGGGTATAAATTTTCTATGGAAAATTTTAAAAACGACCGGTTGGTTTATAAACTGAATGCCGAGCGGATTACTTGGGACAGTATATCGGGATTGTGGAAAATCAGGAACTTCACCAAACGTATAATCGAAAAAAATGATGAGATCATACAAAAGGGGGATGAATTGGATACTTTGATCAATATGCATCCAAGGGAATTTACCTTTATCCTGGAGGATATCAAAACCATGAACTTCATGGAACTTCGCGATTTTATTGAGAAGGAGCGTTTGAAAGGTTCGAAAAGCATCAAGGATTATGAGGTTGAAAAACACAAACGGATCGCATTTCCTTTTGCAACGCTGGTTTTGACATTGATAGGGGTCTCCATTTCGAGCCGCAAGGTGAGGGGAGGGATCGGGATGCATCTGGGGCTTGGGATTACCATTACCTTTGCCTTCATTTTATTCCTTCAAATCACTACCGTATTTGCCACCAATGGCAACCTGGCACCATGGCTCGCCGTTTGGATTCCGAATTTTATTTTCACAGCGATTGGTTTAGTTTTATTGAAGTTGGCCCCGAAGTAGGGTAGGGAGCCGGATGTACTGTTTCCCCCCTTTTATTATGAATTGATAATTGTTTGCCTGAGGTATCTAAAGTTGTGAGTATATAGGGTAAATAGGGTTTATAAAAACACGATATCTATAATATTTTTGATCCATTCATCAATAAAAAAAATAATATATGCGATCTGTCCAACACCCCAAATACCTTTTCACCCCATTTACCCTTTCACCCTATTTACCCTATTTACCCTATTTACCCTATTTACCCCATTCACCCAATAACCCATTTCCCCTTTTACCTCTCCAATAAAAAAAGTCTCTGAACTGATCCTTGAGATTTATCTCATTTTCGAAAATTCCAAATATTGCTGCACCACTTCCTGTCATGGAAGCATAAGCCGCACCTGATCTGTACAAATCAGCTTTAATATCTTTTAATAGGGGGAATCTTTTAAATACCGGTTTCTCAAAATCATTGACCAGCGAATCTTTCCATTGAACTACCGGTTTATCAATGATTTCAAGGATGGATTTTCCCGGATGCTCCGGTTTTATCCATGAATAGGCTTTTTTGGTTGGAATATGGATGTTTGGTCGAACGACAATGATCTGATATTTTGAAAGATCTAATTCGACAGATGAGAATTTATCACCTCTTTGGGTTGCAAAAACAGGTTTGTTTTCCAGGAAGAAGGAACAGTCGGATCCCAATTGGCTTGCAAAATTGTGCATTTGAAATTTATTCAATTTCAGGTCAAACAAATCATTCAGACAGGATATCATAAAAGCAGCATCAGCAGAGCCTCCGCCCAGTCCGGCACCCGAAGGGATGACCTTGTGAAGGTGAACTTTCACAGGTTCCAGTTGAAATTCATCTTTAAGTAATTTATAAGCTTTTACAACAAGATTATCTTCAGCAATTGAATCCAATTCAAATCCTGTCAGGAAAAACCGGAAATTCCCATCCGGGGCAGTGATCACCTCCAGGATATCATGAAGAGGAAGCGGATACAGAATGGTTTCAATATTATGAAATCCATCGTTACGCTTATCAATGATGTTAATTCCCAGGTTAATTTTGCAGTTCGGAAAACAGATCACGTTGTTTTTTCAACAAATCTACAAACAAAACACTTGCACTGGCGTTTTTAAAAAATTGTAACTTTGTGTGTACTTTCCCATAACGATAATTGGAGTTTATATGGCATTTATCAATTCGGTAATTTCCTGGCTCATGAAAAAACGGTTCCACCAAATCGAGCTGTTTATGAAATATCCGCATGAGGTTCAGGAGGAATGGCTCAAACGGCTGATCAACAGTGCAAAAGATACGGAATGGGGCAAAAAGTTTGATTATAAATCCATTCAGTCAGTCAGTGAATTTAAAAACCGGGTTCCGATCAATGATTATGAATCCCTGAAGCCCTATATTGCAAGGTTGAGGAAGGGTGAGCAAAATATTTTATGGAACACTGAAATCAAACTTTTTGCAAAATCATCCGGTACCACCTCCGATAAAAGCAAGTACATTCCGGTGAGCCAGGAAGCCCTTGAGGAATGTCATTTTAAGGGTGGGAAGGACATGCTCTCCATGTATTGCAACAACTTTCCCGATACATTGATCTTCGACGGCAGGGGATTGGCTATGGGTGGCAGTTCTCGTATCACAGAGATAAACAATGAAAATTATTATGATGGAGACCTGTCTGCCCTGATCGTTCAAAATCTACCATATTGGGCTGAGTTCATCCGGGTACCCAAACGATCTGTGGCATTGATGGATGAATGGGAATCAAAAATCGAAAAAATGGCTCAATCCACGATGAATCACGATGTAACCAATATCCTTGGTGTTCCATCCTGGACCTTGTTATTATTAAGAAGAGTACTGGAACTTACCAAAAAGGAAAATTTGCTCGAAGTATGGCCAAACCTTGAAGTGTTCTTTCACGGTGGGGTCAGTTTTACACCTTACCTGAATCAATTCCAGCAACTTATTCACTCGGATGAAATGCGATATATGGAAACATACAATGCTTCGGAGGGTTTTTTCGGTTTGCAGGACCGAAGCGATTCGGATGAATTGCTGCTGATGCTCGACTATGGAATATATTATGAATTTCTTCCTTTGGATGATCTGGAGTCGGATAATCCCAGGGTTTTAACACTGGATGAAGTTGAGAAGGATAAAAATTATGCACTCGTAATTTCTACCAACGCAGGTTTGTGGAGATATTTGATCGGCGATACGGTTAAGTTTACCTCAATAAATCCGTACCGGATTAAAATTACCGGCAGGACCAGGAATTTTATCAATGTAGCGGGCGAGGAGTTGATCGTTGAAAATGCAGAAAATGCATTGCATATTGCCTGCGAGAAGTGCCATGCTGAAATAACGGAATATACTGCAGCTCCTGTTTATTTTGATTCGGGAAGCAGTGCTGCCCATGAGTGGTTGGTTGAATTTAAGGTATCTCCCGAAAATATCGAATATTTTGCCGAAACATTAGATAATGCCCTTAAATCGCTGAATTCGGACTATGAAGCCAAGCGATACCACAACATGGTTTTAAGTCATCCGGTTGTCAGGCAAATGCCGGAAAAAACATTTTACAACTGGTTGAAGAAAAAGAACAAACTGGGAGGGCAAAATAAGGTTCCAAGGTTGTCAAATAACCGAAAGCATGTTGATGAAATCCTGAAAATGGTTAATTAATTTGTATATTTTTAACGTCTCCATTCTGCCAAAAATATAGTATTTTTAGGCGGAAATAATAAAATCAAATCAAAATGCACATAGCCATCGCTGGAAATATTGGATCGGGAAAAACTACGCTTACCAGGCTCTTATCAAAACACTTTGGTTGGGAAGCTCATTATGAAGATGTTGATACCAATCCATACCTGAACAGTTTTTATGAAGATATGCAACGCTGGTCGTTCAACCTGCAGATTTATTTCCTGAACAGCAGGTTCCGACAGATTGTCGAAATCAGGAAAGGAGAAAAAACCGTCGTTCAGGACAGGACCATTTATGAGGATGCCTACATATTTGCTCCCAATCTTCATTATATGAACTTGATGACTACACGTGATTTTGAAAATTACATCTCTTTGTTTGAGCTGATGAGCAGTTTTATCCATCCTCCCGACCTGTTGATCTACTTACGTGCCAGTGTACCTACACTCGTCAATCAAATCCAAAAACGAGGACGGGAATATGAAGAGGCCATCCGCCTGGATTACCTGAAAAAGCTGAATGAACGGTACGAAACATGGATCAGTAACTATAACCTTGGGAAACTCCAGATTTTCAATGTGGATGATATTGATATTGAAGAAAAGCCCGAAGACCTGGCTATGATCATCGAAAAAGTAAATGCTGAATTGCACGGGCTGTTTTAAATTTAAGCGATAAATTGTAATTTCATGAGGATTCTTGGAATCATTCCTGCAAGGTATGCCTCTAGCCGGTTTCCCGGAAAACCACTTGTTGAAATAGATGGGAAAACCATGATCAGAAGGGTATACGAGCAATCGCAAAAAGCAAAGTCCTTAACGGATGTGATAGTTGCAACGGATGATGTTAAAATTGAGCAGGAAATCATTGGCTTTGGCGGTAAAGTGATGATAACCTCAACAAAGCACAGAAGTGGTACAGATCGGTGCAGGGAGGTTATCGACAATTTGGAAGCTTCAGGTGAACATTATGATGCAGTGGTGAACATACAGGGAGATGAACCGTTTATCGAATCTCAACAGATTGACCTTATAACTGAATGTTTTCAGGACCGCCAAACTGAAATTGCCACACTGGCAAAAAAAATCCAGAAAAGTTCCGAGTTATTCAGTCCGAATGTGAATAAAGTGATCTGGAACATCCGGGGAGAAGCCATCTATTTTAGCCGGAATCCTATACCATTTATGCAAAATATTGCAAAAGACGAATGGATCAACAAGGGAGTCTATTACAAACACATTGGAATTTACGGTTACCGAACGGAAACCTTAAAGAAGATCACCCGGCTTGAACCGGGACGCCTGGAAATTGCCGAATCGCTGGAGCAACTCCGGTGGATTGAGAACGGTTTTAAAATAGTGGTCAGGGAAACACCGTTCGACAGCATTTCAATAGATACGCCTGAAGATTTGTCAGAATTTTTAAACAACGCTTGAAATACCAGAGTGAATTTATTAATTTAGCGCCATCATCAAATAGCGCCATGCAGATTGCCTCATACATAAGCAAATTACTTTATTCTTTTGATTGTGTTGTTATTCCGGAATTCGGCGGTTTCATCGCCGATTATTCACCGGCAAGGATCCATCCGGTCAGCCATACATTTTATCCGCCCTCCAAAAGCATTTTATTCAACCCTAAACTAACCCGTGATGACGGTTTACTCATTCACAACATAGCCACGGATAAAAAAGTCACATATGAGCAGATCAAGAAGGAGCTTGAAGGTGATGTAAATATCCTCAGGGAACAGATTCAAAAAGGAGAGAAAGTCCTTTTGGAAAAAGTTGGAATTTTATATCAGGATAAGGAAGGCAATATTTTATTTAATCCCGATGAAAACATTAATTTTCTGGAGGATGCCTTCGGCCTGCCCACTTTTATTTCTCCTCCGGTTGTAAGAGATTCGGTTCAAAGGCGGTTGGAAAAGAAATTTGTCGATCGTAAACCGGTTCCGGCCAATGAGAAGCAAAGCCGAAAAATTAATTGGGCTTATCTTGCCATCATTCCCGTTGTTTTCATTTTCTCCTGGTTTATTTTTTCAGGAGGGTTTAAAAATAAAGATGTTCAGCAATCGGGAGTAGTAACTCTCAACGACTCCGATCAAAATAATACAGCCATTCCTCAAGGTGATGAATTACTTTCAGAGATTTCAACAGCCGGCATTACTCCGCTCAAGGACTTGAATTTCACCGAATTAAAAGCTGAGAAAACGGAAGAATCCATGTCACTTTTAGTTAAGGAGCCCGGGCCAAAGTATTATATCATCGGGGGCGCATTCCAGTTTGAGGATAATGCAGAAAAACTGGTCGCTGATTTACGTAAAAAAGGTTACACTGCCCAAAGAGCCGGGCAAAATGACAATGGATTGTTTATGGTATGTTACTACAATACGGAAGACAAATCCGAAGCATTGGTGAACCTTGCCATTATCCGGCGGAATGACAATCCATCCGCCTGGTTGCTCAAAAAATAGTAATTTCATTTTTTTTGTCCATTTCATTTCATTTTTTCTTTTAGATATTGAACCGGCTTTGACATATTTTTTTTGAAATGAATATTTTTGCAAAGTCTAAATTTCAAAAGTAACGTGGCCAAGAAAAAACTTCAACGTTTCGAGGAGAATAAAACGTTTTACAATTTGTTTCAGCCTGAATATGAAGAGGTCGAAAAAGTTTTTTTTCTAAAAGGAAATTGGAACAGGAATTTTTTTAATAATCAAAACCCCATAGTCATTGAATTGGGATGTGGGAAAGGGGAGTACAGCATCGGACTAGCCAGGAAATTCGCTGGGAAAAATTTTATCGGGATCGATCGCAAGGGTGCCCGCATCTGGCGGGGATGCAAAACATCAGTCGAAGAAAGTTTGATTAACGTAGCTTTCCTGAGAATCAGGGTTGAACTTTTGGAAAAGGTATTCGACCGGCAGGAAGTTTCGGAAATTTGGATCACGTTTCCCGATCCGCATCCGAAATCAAAGGAATCCAAAAGAAGGCTGACCTCGCCCCGATTTTTAAAAATATATCAGAATATTCTTGCTCCCGGCGGAATCATCCATTTGAAAACAGATAACGGCGATTTATTTGATTATACCCTGGAAGTTATCCGTGAATTCAATTATAATCTCCATTATCAAACCAAAGACTTGTACAAATCTGCCTTTGGGGGCGAAGCTCCTAAAATTCAAACTTTCTATGAAAGGATGTTTTTGGATGAGAATACTCAAATAAAGTACCTCCTTTTTTCTTTTGACAAATCTTCAAAATTCAAGAAAGATAGAGCCGAAGTGAAAAGCCAGAAAAATAATGAATCCTTTTTTGAGCAGGTTTATTCCGTTGTAAAACTGGTACCCCGGGGGAGGGTAACTTCATACGGAGCTATTGCAAGTTATCTTGGTTCTGCCGGTTCGGCCCGCATGGTCGGCTGGGCGATGAATGCATCCCATTCTCACCCTGAAGACATTCCGGCACATCGTGTCGTAAACCGGATCGGGGTATTAACCGGCAAGCACCATTTCGGATCACCGTTGATGATGCAGCAACTTTTGGAAAACGAAGGTATCCGGGTAGTCGACGATCAGATCATCGATTTTGAGCAATATTTCTGGGACCCCCTGAAAGAATTATTATCGGTTTAGTCTTCTTTCAACCTTCCAGTTTTGTCGAAAAACAAACTGATTTTTTGAGGTTCAAGGTTTTTCTTTTTGCTGATTAATTCCAAATAGTAAGAATCATTGCGGTCGCTTCGGGTAGTTTTTTCTGCATACATTACATTGTAATCAGCATATTGCTGGTCAAGCGTTCGTTGAATGGGGCCATACAGATCCTTTGGATCGAGTTGCACAACAGTGGATACCCACTGGGCAGAATCCGAAAATATGGCCGTAGTTGTTTGCTCCCTGTTGACAAATTTAGCGACCCAATTTCCCTCATTGGTTTCCCAGGTGACATCCTGAGCGGTAGAGAACCTGCTTTTGAATTTTTTTGCTACGGCAGGTGGAATATCTACGGTGAGCAAATACTGATTTTTTAATGCTTCAGGCCGGATTACTTTTTGGATTTTCCCTGCTTTATCAAAGTAAAGTTCGAATACATACGGCCTGAACTGACCCTTTTCCATGCGTTCCAACCTGGCATAATAATAATCCTGCCGGTCGGCCCTGGTTACTTTTTCAGCTATAATCAAATCATCGTTCCAATGGTTTTCTTCAATATATTTCACTACAGGTAAATACAGGTCTTTTTCATCGTATTCCACCCTGGTTTCCACCCAGTATCCGTTAGGCAGAAATTCGGCTTTGGTTTTGGATTCGCGGTAAAAAAAGCTGGCCACATAGTTATAATCTATGGTATCGCTGGTATTTACTTTTTTGGTCCAATCAATTCCTTCGGATTTTGGAAAACGTTTTTGCCAACTGTCAATCACATCCGCCGGAATATCTGCATTCCGGTCGTCGATCCCCACAATGGTCATATCATCTACCCCCTCAGGTGCTTTCACCTCTTCAATTTTACCGGTTTTGTCAAAAAAGAGTTCAAAAATATAAGGTTCATCCTGTCCTTTTTCTTTTCGGGCGACCTGTACATAGTAGTAGTCCTGCCGGTCGGCACAGGTTGCTTTTTCAACCAGGATAACTTTATCCTTTTGAAAATTTTCATCAAGGTACTTCAATATGGGAGGATACAGGTCTTTAGGGTCAGTATCTACTACTGTCAGTATCCATTCACCTTCAGGAGTAAATTCAGCATAGGTATTTTGGCCGCGGTAAAAGCAATCCACTTTGTAATTGTTGTCAATTTTATCCCAGGATACATTTTCAGCCCTGGGGAATTTTCGTGAAAATGCATTTTGCACCACTTCGGGAACATCGCGGTCCATTGAATTTTGAGAGAGAAGGGTCAGGCTAAAGGCACTCAGGAAAAAGATGATAATAAATTTCATAATCTCCTTATTAATTAATCAAAAAGATAAATTTACAAAACTATTTTAAAGGTTTTGGTTTTATACTGAATTTTGGGTATAAAGTTTTTGTTTTTGAAAATGTTTTGCCAATTGAATCATCAGGCTAAAATTTCGAATAATGAATTTGCAGATTAAAGTTTTATAACTTGTTTTCTGTCAGCCCCAACCGACACCATTTTGATCGGAACACCGGTTTTTGATTGAATATAATTTATATAACTGTCGAGAGCATCAGGCATTTTGCCTGCATCGGTTACATGGCTGATATCGCTGTTCCAGCCCTTGATTTCATCGAAAACGGGAATTAGCTTTTCATAGGAAGCCTCGAATGGTACAAAATCGATCTGCTCACTTTTTTTCCGGTATTTTATACCCACTTTAATTGTCTCGAATTTATTGAAGACATCTGCTTTTGTCATAAACAAACCGGTAACCCCATTGAGCATAATGGAATATCGGAGCGCAGTCAGGTCGAGCCAACCGCAACGCCTTGGCCGGCCAGTCGTGGAGCCGTATTCATTACCTTCATCACGTAGCATTTGTCCTTCGGCATTGTCCAGTTCAGTGGGGAAAGGACCACTTCCAACACGGGTGCAATAAGCTTTAAATATTCCAAAAACTTCGCCCACTTTTGTGGGAGGAATACCAAGTCCTGTGCAAACTCCTGCAGTTACGGTATTTGAAGAGGTCACATAGGGATAAGTTCCGAAATCGATATCGAGCATGGTACCTTGTGCACCTTCGGCAAGCAAGGATTTTCCCGAATCGAGGCTTTGATTGATGAAATATTCACTGTTGATGTGTTGGATTTGGTTGATGGTTTTCAAGGCATCAAACCATTGTGCTTCATATTCTTCCAGGCTCAATCCCTCGATTTGATTGTTTTTATAATCAAAATCATAGGACGATAAAATCCGTAAATGTTTTTCTTTTAATTCATTATAAGCTTTTTGGAAATCGTGTCGATTGATGTTCCCGATTCTTAAACCGTTTCGTGAAGTTTTATCTGTGTAAGTTGGCCCTATTCCTTTGAGTGTTGATCCGATTTTAGCCTCACCTTTTTCAGCTTCGTAGGCTGCATCCAGCAATCGATGGGTGGGAAGAATCAGATGGGCCTTTTCGGATATCAGCAGGTTGTTATCAATCTTGATATTATGAGTGCGCAGGTTATTGATTTCCTTTTTAAAAATAAATGGATCAATAATTACCCCGTTTCCAATCACGTTGATGGTATCTGGATTAAAAATTCCCGAAGGAATGGTGTGAAGGATAAACTTCTTGTTTTCAAATTCGATGGTATGGCCTGCATTGGGCCCACCCTGAAATCGGGCGACAATATCGTATTGTGGGGTGAGAACATCCACAATTTTTCCTTTGCCTTCATCTCCCCATTGAAGGCCCAATAAAACATCAGCTTTCATTTAAGCGGAATAAGATTTGATTATTAACTGACTTTTTGACCGTAAAATGTCAGAGAATGGTGGGTAACAACTACGCCTAATTCTTTCTCGACGGTTTCTTTAATCTGCTGAACCCTGGGATCGCAAAATTCCATAACTTCACCACTATCGACATTTATAAAATGATCATGTTGTTTGAACTTGAAAGATTTTTCAAATTGGGCACAATTGTTACCGAATTGATGTTTGGTAACAAGGCTACAGTCGAGTAGTAGTTCAATAGTATTGTAGAGTGTTGCCCTGCTAACCCTGTATTTATTGTTTTTCATTCTGATGTAAAGGGTTTCAATGTCGAAATGACCTTTAGTAGCATAAATCTCTTTCAGAATAGTAAAGCGTTCAGGGGTTTTTCTGTGCCCTTTGCCTTCTAAATAATCAGTAAAAATTTTTTTTACCGTTTCAAATGTATCTTTATTTGAACTCTTCATTATTAGAAATTACATTGATTTCATCCTGATAAAATGTTATGATAATATATAACAAGGAGTAAAATTAATTGTTTATTAAAATTAAAACGATTTAAAAATTGTGGATAAAAATATGCATTTTTTTATTCCTATTTGGTATAAATAAAAATAAAATTTTAGTATTCGAATTCGGACCATAATTTTAGTTCAGGCCCGATTTATTTATCCGGCTTACTTTGTTTACGTCGGGTAATTTCTTGAGGTGGTGCATGAGAGCATCGAGGTTTTGAGCACTGTATACATACAGCCAAATACTGGCTTCAATCATGCCAGCATTTGATTCCAGATGAAAGGATTTGATATTTAACTGGAGTGATTCGGTAATGATTTTGACTATATCATTTATAAATCCTTTTTTATCGGTTCCATTTATCTTTAACCCGGTCAGAAACCCGATGGATTCTTTGTCATTCCATCTGGTACGGATGATTTTGTTGCCGTATTTTGACATGGTTACCATAGCAATACGGCAATTGGTCCTGTGTATCTTTATGGCTTCATTAGGTTCGATAAATCCAATGATTTCATCTCCGGGAATGGGGTTACAACAGTCGGCAATTTCATAACTGATTTTTTGCACGTCCTGGTTGACCATCAGCGCGTCCGGGCTGTTTTTTATTTCTTTGATCACCGCTTCGGTCAGGGTAGGTTGTTCCGATACCCTTGGGCGATTGAACGAACGACGGATTACCTTTGTAAACCAGCCTTCTTTTTCGGATTCAGCGCAACAATCCTTGATCTCTTTTAAACCGATCAGGTTTTGGGCAATATCGTAATACAATTCGATGGGGCTGGCATAATTGTATTTTTGCTGCAGTTTGCTGATCGATTTTCCATTGAGTACAGCGTTGATTTGGTCAAAATATTTCTGTAGCTTTTTCCTCCCCTCGTCAGCAAACTTTTTCTTCTCCTCCTTAATAGCATTTTTTATTTGCGTTTTGGCCCTGGCAGTCACTACATAATTAAACCAATCTTCCCTGGGAATTTGTTTCTTCGAGGTGATGATTTCCACCTGGTCTCCACTTTTGAGTTTCTGGTTCAGGGGAGAAAGTTTATAATTGATCTTGGCCCCAATACAGGTATTTCCGATTTCAGAATGAATGGCATAAGCAAAGTCAAGGACAGTAGAGTTTACCGGCAAATTCCTCAATTCGCCTTGTGGTGTAAATACGTAAATTTCATCTGTGAACAGGAAACCCTGGAAATCGGTGATAAAATCGAGGGCGCTTGAATCACTGCTTTGGAGCATATCGCGGATGCGTTCCAGCCAATTGTTGATGTTGATTTCCGATAATCCCGGGCTGGTCGATTTGTAACGCCAATGGGCTGCAAATCCCTTTTCGGCAATTTCATCCATCCGTTTTGTCCTGATTTGCACTTCAACCCACTTGCCGTCCTTACTCATAACTGTAGTGTGCAGCGCTTCATAACCATTTGCCTTTGGTATTGAAATCCAATCCCTGAGCCGGTCGATGTTGGGCCTGTAAAAATCGGTAATAATGGAATAAACCTTCCAGCAGTCAATTTTTTCCGTTTCAGGGGGTGTTTCAATAATGATCCGTATGGCGAACAAATCATAAATTTCCTCAATCGGAATTTCCTTTTTCTTCATCTTTTCCCAGATGGAATGGATAGATTTATCGCGGGAGATGATTTCGAAGGAAAAATTTTGCATTTTTAATGCCTTTTTAATGGGGAAAGTAAATTTGGTGGTAAATCTTTTCCTTTCTTTTTCCGATTCAGCAAGTTTTTCGGATATTGTTTTATAAATTTCGGGTTCGGTGTATTTAAGGGTCAGATCCTCAAGTTCAGTCTTGATGCCGTAAAGCCCGAACCGGTGCGCAAGCGGTGCATAAAGGTAGGTTGTTTCCGAGGCTATTTTCAGTTGTTTATGGTGCGGCATCGAGTCCAGGGTGCGCATGTTGTGCAGGCGGTCGGCCAGTTTGATTAGGATAACCCTCACGTCATCCGATAGTGTGAGCAGCATTTTTTTGAAATTCTCAGCCTGAAGCGAAGTGGAGCTGTGATCGAAAATTTCCTTGATTTTGGTGAGTCCGTCTATGATTCGGGCTACTTTGGAGCCAAACAGTGTTTCAATATCCGCAAGGGTATATTCCGTATCTTCAACTACATCGTGGAGTAAGGCACAAACAATGGACGTCCTTCCCAACCCGATTTCACCTGCAACAATGCGGGCTACTTCAAGCGGATGGTAAATATAGGGTTCACCGCTACGGCGCCGCATTTCTTTATGAGCTTCAGCAGCCAAATTAAATGCCTTCCTCACAATTTTCTTATCCTCCGGTGAAGCCGGCCGCCAAACCCTGAGTAAACTCCGGTAGCGATTGATGATGCCCTTTTTTTCCTGTTCGGGATCTGGAATGAACATTTCTTACCTCTCTTAACCTCTTTGAATTTTTATTACGACAAAGTTAAATTAAAAACATGAACTATTCAATCAACGCTAATAACAATAAAATTATTCGGGAATTAACAAATATTCAATATGTGCACTCGTTACCTTATAACAAATAATTTGTATTTTTGGTTAGTCAAATAATTTAGTTTCAAACGGAGAGAATGCAGAAAGTATTATTTATTTTCTTATTTGGATTTTTGTCCCATCATTTACTTTTTGCCACACATGAAAGGGCTGGAGAGATTACATACAAGCATATTTCCGGGCTCACTTATGAAATTACCTTAATCACTTATACTTACTCACCCAGTCCGGCCGACCGGCCTGAACTTGAAATTATGTGGGGTGATGGAACATCAACGGTATTGCCACGGGCCGGTTATATTGACCTTACAGCGGTTATTCGCAGGAATATATACATCGGACAACACACTTATGCCGGAAATGGAATTTTTAAAATTTCGTTGGAGGATCCTAACCGGAATTATGGCATTGTAAATATTCCAAATTCTGTAAACATACCGTTTTACATTGAAAGCGAACTCGTGATCAATCCTTTCCTCGGAAGTAATAATTCAGTTGTTCTGTTAAATCCGCCTTTGGATTATGGCTGTGTCGACAGGCTTTATATCCACAATCCGGGAGCTTATGACGAGGATGGGGATAGCCTGTCATATAAATTGACGGTGTGTAAAGGTTCAGGGGGACTTCCGATTCCGGGTTATACCTTGCCTGAGGCTTCCAATGTTTTTACAATTGATGTTTTTAATGGCGACTTGATATGGGATAAGCCTGTTTTGCAAGGTGAATACAATGTTGCTTTCATCATTGAAGAATGGAGACTGGGACAAAGGATTGGGTACGTTACCCGCGATTTGCAGATACAAATTGGTGCCTGCGATAACTACCCGCCCGAAATAGTTACTATAGATGATACTTGTGTTGAAGCCGGTGATTACCTGAAATTTGAAGTTACCGCGGAAGACCCTGATGGAGACAAAGTCTATTTATCAGCCACCGGAAGTCCATTTTTACAAATTCAATCACCGGCTGTTTTAGACCCGGAGGTAGCCATTGGATATGGAAGCGCAACGGCATTGTTCGAGTGGGAAACAAATTGTTCGCACATTAAAAAAAATCCGCACCCGGTATTTTTCAAAGCCCGGGATAGTGTAAATACAATTAGCCTAACGAGCTATAAAACTGTGAATATAACTGTTGTGGGACCCGCTCCACAATTCCCCCAAGCAGTGCCTTTGGGAAATTCAATTACCCTGAGTTGGTTAAAAACAGAATGTGAAAATGCTGTTGGGTACCGGATTTACCGGAATGTCGGCTATTATGGATTTGTTCCGGATCACTGCGAAACAGGCGTGCCGGCTTACACCGGTTATCAGTTGATAGCGGAGACGGATAATATTCAGGATACGGTTTTTATAGACAATAACAATGGCAATGGGTTGATCCATGGTATCCAATATTGTTATATGATTACAGCCATTTTCCCTGATGGGGCCGAAAGCTATGCTTCTGTGGAAACCTGTGCTACTTTGAGAAAAGATCTACCTATCATAACCAATGTAGATGTTTTGAGTACCGACCTGTCAAATGGTTCAATTAAGGTTGTCTGGTCAAAACCTACCGAGCTGGATTATTCTCAAACGCCGGGACCTTTTGAATACCAGTTATTCAGAAGAAGCAATGAACCACAAAGCAATTTTAGCCTTATTGCCATTTTTTCAAGCCTGGATGATACGGTCTTTACGGATAACCAGTTGAATACACTGGATTTTCAATACCGATACCGCATTGACTTCTATAACAGGGAAACCGGTAACGAATTTTTAATCGGTTCAACGGTCGTTGCCCCATCCATATTCTTAACCATCAACGAAACTGATAAATCTCTTTTATTAAACTGGAACAATGATGTACCCTGGATAAACGACACATTCGCAATATTCAGGTTCGAGCCTGAATTACAGGATTTTGATTCCATCGGTTATTCCATAATTCCGGAATATATGGATACCGGCCTGGTTAACGGACAACAATATTGTTATAAAATCAAGACCATTGGCCGTTATTCCTCGCCAGGATTGATCGATCCTATCATTAATTTCTCCCAGGAGAATTGCGGCGTTCCGGTCGACAATATCCCACCTTGTGCTCCTTTTCTTTCACTGCAAACGAATTGCGAGGTACTGAACAACGAATTATCGTGGATTTATCCGGATAGCTGTACGATGGAAGAATTGACCTATAATGTTTTCTATGCAGAAAGTACATCGTCAGACTATAACCTCATTGGCACAACCGCTGATACATATTATTTGTTTGAAACATCACCACCTTCGGTAGTCGGTTGTTTTACAGTAACTGCACTTGATTCGTTGGTTAACCAAAGTGTTTACAGCAATGTTGTTTGTGTTGATATCAACGAATGCGGACGGATTTGGTTCCCCTATGTTTTTACTCCTAACGGCGACAACAAAAATGATTTTTTCCGCGCAGATTCGGTCAATTCGATTCAGAAACTCACCCTAAAGATATTTAACCGCTGGGGTGGAATTGTTTATGAAACTTCTGATCCGCAATTCAAATGGGACGGCCGTGACCAGAAAAACAACAGGGATTGCAGCCCGGGAGTTTACTTTTTTGAAGGGATTGTTTCGGAATATACGCTTGGTGGCCCGGTTGAAAGACAGGTCAAGGGTTCCATAACACTGTTAAGATAAAAAAAGAGGCTGCCTTGATGAGGACAGCCTCTAATAAATTCAGGAAAAAATATTTATTTGAAATTCTTCAGCAATTCTATCAGGTCAACAACCCGGTTCGAGTAACCCCATTCATTATCATACCAGTTCAGGGTTTTAATTATTCTTTTACCCAAAATCCTTGTAAATTCAGGATCATAAATGGAGGAATAAGAATTACCGACAATATCTGATGAGACCAGTTTATCTTCTGAGTAAAGAAGTACATTCTTCAGTCTTTCCGTTTTGGATGCCATTTTCACTGCTGCATGCACATCTTCAACAGTAACATCGTTTTCCACCTCAACTACCAGGTCAACGATTGAACCATCCGGAACGGGAACACGACAAGCCATTCCGTCTAGTTTGCCTTTCAGTGCGGGAATTACTTTCCCAACAGCTTTGGCAGCGCCAGTTGTTGTAGGGATAATGTTTTCTGCAGCAGCCCTTCCACGTCGCCAGTCTTTGTGCGGTACATCGGCCAGCCGCTGGTCATTTGTATAGGCATGGGTAGTAGTCATCAATCCTTCCACGATGCCAAAGTTATCATTGAGAACCTTTGCCATCGGAGCAAGGCAGTTGGTCGTACAACTTGCATTGGAAATGATGCGGTGTTCAGGTTTTAATCCTTCTTCATTTACACCCAAAACGACAGTATAATCGATCTCATCTTTCGATGGTACGGTAAGGATCACCCTTTTTGCCCCTGCATTCAAATGAGGCATAAGCGATTCCCTGGTCCTGAAAATTCCTGTTGCCTCAACAACCACATCAATTTCAAGTTCCTTCCAGGGTAATTGCGTAGGATCCTTAATGGTAAGCATTTTTACTTCTTCATTGTGCGTGATCATTTTGTCACCTTCAATCCGGATATCCTGGCCAAAGCCCTTCATAATAGTGTCGTATTTCAGCAGGTATGCCAGGACTTCATTATCAAACAAGTCGTTGATAGCGATGACATCAATATCCTTTTTGCTATTTAAAATACGGAAGACCGAACGTCCGATCCTGCCGAATCCATTGATTGCTACTTTCATTTTGCACCTCCTTTCTTGTCAATTTTATCATAGGCCAATATCAGTTCTTTTATCCGCGCGGCCATGGCATATGCACTATGGTACCAGATAAGTGTTTTAACCATTCTCCCCGGAGAGACCATGGTTGCTTTGGAGTCATATATCAGTGAATGTGAATTGTCAATCACATCAGTCGATACAATAGGATCGCTTTCAACCTGGATAATATGCGGAAACTCTTTTTCTGCTTTCAACATAGCTTTATTCAGGTCATCAACAGATACTTTCTTTTTTAAAACAGAGGTAAGATCGAGCAATGACCCATTGGGGACCGGAACATTCATAGCAGTTCCTTCAACTTTACCGGCCAGTTCAGGCATAATATTTTCAATCCAGCGAGGAACAATGGTATCGAAAGGAATGATATTTTCGGCAGCCGAACGGCTTCGTCTGAAATCGGTTCCGGCCTTATCTCTCAACGGTTGGTCGGAAGTATAGGAATGAACCGTGGTAAGCATTGCGTAATCAAGCCCGAATTTTTCAGCGATAATTTTCAGCATCAACGACGCTGCATTTGTCGTAGCCGATCCGGCGGAAACCAGTTTGTCAGATGATTTGATGGTATGGTCATTTACACCTTGAATCACCACCCTGTCGATATTGTTGAGCGGAAGAGAGGTCAGCATAACCCTGTTTGCACCGGCATCCAGGTGTTTCTGCATATCTTCACGGGTTCTGTAAATCCATGTTCCATCCACAACAACGTCAACATCAAACATGTCCCAAGGAATTTTACCGGGTTCGCCGCCACTGATTAACCTGGCTTTTCCATTGGAAGAGGCAAGGAAATTGCCCTCCAGTTTGGCTTTAAATTTTCCTTTTGTTTCTGCACTGATCAAATAGGTCAATATTTCCGGGCGGCCCAGGTCTGAAATCACTACAATCTCCACCCGGTCGTCATCCAGACACATTCGATAAATGTGCCTTGGAATTTCTCCAAATCCTTTAAGTCCAATTCTAATTTTACTCATAAATTTTATATTTAAGTCCGTTAATAATTTCTTAGGTATTTTCTATTCCGAAATTACAAATATTATTTGAATCGAATTTAGATACCAACGAAATTCGGGGTGCAAAAGTATGAATAGTTAACAATACCAATATTAATGAAATATTAATATTTTATTTGATCACAATAAATTTAACAGGAGCAACGGGTGAATGATCAAATTTCAGGAAATAGGTTCCGTTTTCGAGATCAAACAAATGAATTTTATTGCCGGTTAATGTGCTTTTCTGAACCGGAAAACCTTCTACATTAAAAATGGTATAAGGTTGATTTTCATCATTTCTCTTATTCGTTATTAAGGTGATTTGATTCTGCGCCGGATTTGGAAAGACTATTAAATCATCGGATTGCTCATACTCATCTGATCCCGTTGTAACGTATGCAAAACTCTGTTCTGCTGCAAAAGCTGATCCCTGGTATGTATGATCAATGGTTTGCACACTCCAGTAATAGGTCGTCCCTTCAATCAATCCTTCAATTTTCCAGAAATTGGATGTACCAGTGTTTCCCGGAGCAACTATCTTTCTCCATCCATTTTCATTGATCGCCATGGCACTGAATATGTCATCGGCCAGAGGAGATGTCCCGACCCGGATATTGTAAGTCAGTGCATTTTGCGGGGTTTGGGCATCCGAAGCTTTATCCCACGATAGCAGGGCAATGTCGTTCAAAAAATCCACCTGCAGGTTTCCCGGTGTTTCGGGTTGAATATTCGGGAGGCTCAAATCATTGCGGTAAATTTTAGCAAAGCCGTTCCCGTTGTAGTTACCTCCTGTCAGGACAAGGTCAAGATCGCTATCTCCGTCAAAATCAGCCCATGCAACATGGCTGTATTCCGCATCGGCAAGACCCGCATTGATATCTTCAAAATCATCCTCTCCTTTATTTTCATAAATAGCCGTCAACAACACTCCGCAACCTGAACATTTTCCGGTCAGGGCAACGTCGAGGTCGCCGTCATTATCAAAATCGCCCCAGGTAGCATTTCCGACAGCTACCGGAAACAGATTGGTGTTGATGTTGACATAATTGCCATTTCCATCATTGCGGAACATATATACTTCTGGTTCAACATAGTCATTGAATCCCAGTGACAGGATATCCAAATCGCCGTCATTGTCATAATCTCCCCACTCAATTGATCCTCCGCTCAATCCTACAACAGGCAATTCTTCCCCGTCGAAACTACCTCCATTGTTTGTGTAGAGAAAAGTTTTCATTCCTCCTCCGGTGTCGCCGGTAAGCAAAATATCGAGGTCTCCGTCACGGTCGGGGTCACCCCAGTATGAAGATGTACTGCTCAGCATGGCGATTGTATTCCCTGTTTCAACAAACTGGTCATTACCATCATTCCGGTAAATAGCTCCATTCCAATTTCCGGAAAGAAAAACATCCAGGTCGCCATCGTTGTCATAATCTCCCCAGGTTCCGTTGCTGTATGATCCGGCAAAATAAAATCCCGGATCAACGGAAACAAATGCACCACTTTCATTCTTGTAGATAAAAGTCTTTTCTTCAAGATTATTCCCAACCAGCAGAATATCCAGGTCATTATCATTGTCATAATCGCCCCATTTGACCGACCCTTTTTCCATTCCTGCAAGCTGATCACCCGTTTCATTAAAGGTACCGTTGTCGTTGCGGTATATTTTCGTTCTGTAGGATCCGGGAGCCATTGAACCCATGACAACCAGGTCGAAATCCTGGTCGTTATCAAAATCGCCCCAATCAGCAGAAGAGTATGTAACTCCGGTTAAACCCGCATTGATATCAACAAAAGACTGGGCAACAGATTTATTGGAAAAGTAAATGGTAGCTATTAAAAATACTACCAAACCAGGCTTAAAAAAAGAGAGTTTTAATTTGTCATTCATTGTTGATCATTTTATTTCACTCACAAAAATAGGTGAAATTGCGATGGCAAATCAGCCAATAGGGCCTCATCCCTGCCCGAAAGTTGTTAAAAAATTGTTAAAGATGGGTGCCGTTTTTAAAATTTTCCAAACCCGAATCAAGGAATTTTATAAATTCTTCAACATCCAGGTCGTAAGCCCTCGGTTTGGCAAGCAGTTCCCCGTTCAGCCCCAAAAGAACATAATAGGGCTGTGCATTGACATTGAAATTATGAATTTGCAGATCAGCATAAACTTTACCAATCGATTTTTTAAGCTTGCCATCTACCGAAGATTTAACCCAGTCCGATTCGGGTAAAACTGTTTTGTCATCAACGTACAAACTGATCACAACAAAATCTTCCTTTAATCTTTTCAAAACTCTGGGATCAGACCAAACATTAGCTTCCATTTCACGGCAGTTAACACAACCATGGCCTGTAAAGTCAACATAAATAGGTTTATTCAATTTTCGTGCACATGCCAGCCCTTGTTCATAATCGTAATAACCTTCAATCCCATGCGGAAGGTGCAGAAATTCGCTGTATTTAGATGGTTCACAAATATTGGATTCCTGCTCAATGCCTGATGCCGACAGGGAATTTTGCCGGGTTATCTTATCCAAATCAAAATCATGTGTTGTCATGGGTGGCAAATAACCCGAAAGTGCTTTTAGCGGAGCACCGAACATCCCAGGAACGAGGTAGATGACAAATGTAAATGTGATGATTACCAGCGCCAAACGCGGAACGCTGATGAATTTGATATCGCTATCATGGGCAAATTTTAATTTTCCTAAAAGGTAAAAACCCATCAACGTGAAAATAATTATCCAAAACGCTATATAAACTTCGCGGTCGAGAATTCCCCAGTGATAGGTTTGATCTGCGATACTTAAGAATTTTAATCCAAGAGCAAGTTCGATGAACCCAAGAATGACCTTTACTGAGTTGAGCCAACCGCCCGATTTGGGTAATTTGTTCATCCACGAAGGGAAGAAGGCAAATAATGTAAATGGCAACGCGAACGCAACCGAAAATCCAATCATTCCGACAATGGGTTCGAGCCAGGCTCCGGTAGCGGCTTTAACCAAAATAGCACCAACCAGCGGTCCTGTGCAGGAAAAAGAAACCAATACCAATGTAAAGGCCATGAAAAATGCACCAGTAAATCCGCCCCTATCGGCCTGGGAGTCCGATTTATTGATGAGCCAACTGGGCAATGTGATCTCAAACATGCCAAAAAAGGAGGCTGCAAATATGACGAATATCAGGAAGAACAGTACATTGGGTATCCAATGGGTGCTCAGCCAGTTGGCAAAATTCACACCCAGAGTTACTGCAATAATGGTCCCGACAATCGTATAAATTGCAATGATTGAAATTCCGAAAACAATGGCCTGCACTTTTCCTTTTGCTTTTTGATCCTTCATGAAAAAGCTGACGGTCATGGGGATCATCGGGAAAACGCATGGAGTGAGGATAGCAGCCAATCCGGCGAGGATGGAAAATATAAAAAGTTCCCACAACGATTTGTTGGCAAAATCATCCACTTTGGCCCTGTCCAAGACAGATTTATCGGATAATATTTCATAGGTTCCTTTATATTCCCCCGAAGATTCTCCTGTATTTAAATTCTGTACATCAATTTGCCTTGTTTCCATCACGGGTGATGAAGAGGCACCTTCCTGCTGGGAGGTTTCTGATTTGGTTGCACCATTGAAAGTAAATTCAAATTCCACTTCATTGGGGGGCAGGCACCGGGTATCGTCACAACACATAAAATAGACATATCCGGTTATGGTTAATGGTTGGTCCGTGGTGAGGGTTATTTTTTGGGTAAATTCAGCCTGGTGTTCGAAATACTTGACCACCATATCGAAATTGGGGTCCATTTCTTCGTGCCCTTCCGGTTCGGTGAATTTAACAATATAATCCAAATTACCGGCTTCAGCAAAAGACTCTTCTTCCTCGATAACTGTATTTTTATCGGTAAATACATACCCTTTCAAATCATGAAAGTAAAAGGATGTTTTCACTGGTCCGCCATCCGGTACGAATTGGGAATAAAGATGCCAGTTTTTCTCAATCGAAGCTTTAAATATCAGTTGATACTCATTTTTGTTAAGCTCTTTTTTATCGAAGCTCCATTTAACGGGTTCCAGTACTTGTGCGAGCCCAATATTTGAGATGAGAAGAAAAACCTGAATAAAAACTAAAAATTTCCTCATGGTAAAGCATTTACTAAATATCGACAATCCTGCGATGCATCAGACAACCTTCATGTACTAAAAGTTGTACAGGGCCGCAAAGGTAACTATTTCTCAAAAACGCTCTTATACAGGCAGGCATTGTATCAGAAATTTTAAGAATTTTTAATATGCGATAATGGTCAATGGTTTATCATCCGGAACTCAATAATCCTAGAGGTAGCGTCTGTTATTTTAAATCGATTATCGATCCTGTGTCCGATCACCCAAACGATATCCTTGCCGGAAACAAGCAACCAGATTTTTTCCTTTTGGAATAAAGGAATCTTTTGGTCTATAAAAAAGTCACTCAGCAATTTTTTATTTTTCATTCCGAATGGGTAAAAATAATCTCCCTTCTTCCATTTTCTAATGACCAATGGAAAATTAAGTTTATCCGCATCCAGGGCAGCGGTACCGGGGTCTGAAGAAATAATATAATCAGACACTTCTTTTATATTATTAATCGTCAAATTTAGTGGTTCCTTTATCCTTTGAGTTCCATTTGAAATATTAAAAATACTTCTTTGCGATTGAGGCAATGAGGCTATAATCAATTGGCTTCGGTCGATCAATAGCCGATGTGTGGGAGAGAAAAATATTTTACCGGGCCTGGATAAAAGATTATCAACGATTTTTACTGCATCATCATAGCGAAAGCCGAATTTTTTAATGGTTTCGTAAAGACAAATTTCATTGAACGAAAGATTGGAAAGTTTTTCAATTGAAATATAATATTCAGCGCCTTTTTGTTTCATGAGTCCACGTGTCAGGCTTTTAACCTGATGGTTATAGATGTTTTCAGCCTGCCTGAAGCGGCTGATATTTCGGTTCAATATGTTTTTGAATCCGGGCTGTATTTTTTCAAGGACCGGAATCACTTCATGCCGGATTTGATTGCGTCTATAATCGGTTTTTTCATTTGAAATATCAGTCCTGTAAGCGATATGATTTTTTTTGGCAAAATCGATGATCTCCAATTTGCCGGTAAAAAGCATCGGATGGATCAGGTTGTTTTGCTTTGGCAGTATACCGTGAATTCCCGAAATTCCTGTTCCCCTCAATAAGTTTAAAAAAAACGTCTCGATTTGATCATCCAGGTGGTGAGCAGTTGCATAGCAATCGATCTTTTCATTTTTTACCAGTTTTTCAAACCAGTTTAGCCGTAATTCCCGGGCAGCCATTTGAATAGAAATCCCTTTTTGCTGCGCATATATTTTTGTTTCAAATGATTTGGAAAAAAGTTGAAGACCGTTATCTTTACAATAATTTATTACGAATTTTTCATCTTCATCCGAATCGATTCCGCGCAGCTTGAAATTGCAATGGGCAATGGCATGATTAAATCCTGCTAACCTGAACAGATAGGCCATCACCATACTGTCAATCCCACCACTTAAGGCAAGCAATACTTTGCTATTCTTATTGCAAAGATTATTCTCACGGATGAATTGAAGAAAACTATCGATCATAGAACAAAATTAATGAAATCATTGAACCGTCATCCGGTTGAACGGTTTATTTGGGTAATCTGCCTAAAGGCAGATAATTGTTAATATATTGAGATAAATCAGGATTATCAAAAGGTAAAAAAAATTGAAATAAAAAATATTATCTTTGCAACTACTTTTTGGTTCAAAACCGTTAATTAAATCTTTAATAGATCAAAATTTTAGTATCATGGAAAATTTAGATACCATTATAAACAATCTGTATGACCTGGCATTAAAATATGGTTTAAAGCTCTTACTCGCTATAGTCACACTCATCATCGGTTTGTGGATTATTAAATTGGTTATGAAAACAATCGACAAAACCATGACCAAAAGGGACGTTGACGCTACCTTACGTAAATTTCTGGGATCATTATTATCGATGTTGTTAAAAATCATGTTGATCATCAGTGTTATTAGCATGGTTGGAGTTGAAATGACATCGTTTGTTGCTATCCTGGCTGCAGCGGGTTTGGCTGTTGGTATGGCCCTTTCAGGAACACTTCAGAATTTTGCGGGTGGAGTAATACTGGTTCTTTTCAAACCATTTAAAGTGGGTGATTTTATTGAAGCCCAGGGTTTTTTGGGGACCGTAAGCGAAATCCAGATATTTAATACCATACTGAAAACGGTTGATAACAAAACGGTCATTATTCCAAACGGCGGATTATCAACCAGTGCCATGACCAACTTTTCAACGGAACCTACAAGACGGGTTGATTTTTCATTCGGAATAGGATATAGTGATGATATCGACAAAGCCCGCAAAGTGATTGAGGGACTTATTGCAGCCGACAGTAGAATTTTGAAGGATCCTGCACCGTTTATCGCAGTTTCGGAATTGGGTAATAGTTCTGTAAAATTTGCAGTAAGAGTATGGGCAAATTCAACCGATTACTGGGATATTTTCTTCGACATGACAGAAAATGTGAAAAAAGCATTTGACAGGGAAGGTATATCCATTCCGTTCCCGCAAACAGATGTACATGTTTATAATGAAAAATAATCAGGTTATTGATGGATTTATAATTAAAATTTAAAAAATGAGGAAAATTAAGTTATTGGCTCTGGGATTGATTTTTTTCAGTGTCGCTGGAGCACAGGATGAAGCTGATACTGCATGGAAAATCAATAGTGATATTTCACTTATGTTTTCGCAGGTATCATTTACCAATTGGGCAGCCGGAGGAGAGAACAACATTATCATGAATGGATTTTTCAATTTTTATGCAGGTTATATTAAGGGAAAATCCAAATGGGAAAATATGCTGACATTGGCTTATGGCCAATCAAAAACCGGAGAAAGGGAGTTTCGGAAAAGTGAGGATAAAATCGATTTTTTATCTACCTACGGTTTGAAAGCTGCAGATAAATGGTATTATTCAGCTAATTTGAATTTTAAAAGTCAATTCGCTTCGGGTTACGAGTATCCATTTGAAACGGATTCAGGCAAAGTAAAAATTTCAAATTTTCTTGCCCCCGGATATATTTCGGTTGGTGTGGGTATGGAATATAGGCCCTATGAGTATATGTCATTTTATTTATCGCCGGCAACTATAAGGTGGATCATCGTTCAGGATCAGGACCTTGCAAATGCCGGAGCTTTTGGTGTTGACCCTGCTGAATATAGCGATCAGGGCGAATTAATCAAAGAGGGAGAAAATGTTAAACAAGAGCTTGGTGCATATTTCAGGTTTCTTTTTGTAAAAGATATTGTAAAAAATGTAAATATCAGTACAAAGCTGGAATTGTTCTCCGATTATTTGAAAGATCCTCAAAATATTGATGTTAACTGGGATACAATGATAAATTTTACGGTAAACAAATGGATAGCTGCAAATTTTGGTTTGCAGATGATATACGACCACGACACACCAATTGTTGATAAAGACGGAAATATTGGACCGCGCACGCAAATCAAGGAGTTGCTATCTATAGGTATAAATTATAAAATTTCAAATTAACCCTGGATGATTTGATAAATTCATTTATTATTTCCCAATTTTGGAAATTTGAGTGTTTTTTTCAAAAAATTTAATAATAGTTTGTTATATTTGTAAATAATATATAATTTTGCGGTACTTAGCTATTGAATATAAAGGGTTAAATTTTTATATTGTATCTATTTTTCTTCATGTTACAAAAAAGGAGTAAGAACATAACAAAACCAACAATAATGAAAAAAATTATCAGAAGTATTGTTTTAATGGCATTTTTAATGTGCTCTCCCATATTTTTGCAAAATATTTTTGCTGATCAGCCACCAGATCCGGGTGGAGGTCCGGGAAGTGGTGATGACCCTGTTGGAGGGGGCTCACCAATAGGAGGGGGTCTGGTCATTTTGATTGTAATGGGGACTGCCTATGGAAGTAAAAAAGTATTTAATGCCAGGAACAAGTTTCTGGAATAAAGTCATAAAGCTATAACGTATAAGAAAGCCGTTTCTTAAGAAACGGCTTTCTTTGTTATTATCCATCATTGAGCAATTAAAACAATCGTTTAAAAAGGTCTGTAATTTTACCAATAGGTATTACTTCAATATGATATTTTGACTTTTCAATATTTTTGAGATTATATTTTGAAACGATAATTTGATCGAATCCCAGTTTGTCTGCCTCTGAAATTCTTTGTTCTATCCGGTTTACTGATCGAATTTCCCCAGAAAGTCCCACCTCTCCTGCAAAACAAATATTTTGATCCACAGGTATGTCTTTATTGGATGACATGATAGCAGCCACCACAGCTAAATCGATGGCAGGATCATAAACCTTTAATCCACCGGTGATATTTAGAAAAACGTCTTTGGCACCAATGCGAAAACCACTTTTTTTCTCCAGCACGGCTAACAGCATGTTCAATCTTTTAATATCAAAACCGGTAGTTGACCGCTGTGGTGTCCCGTATGCCGATGAACTTACCAGCGCCTGGGTTTCAATCAGCATGGGACGAATTCCCTCCACCATTGAAGCGATGGCTATTCCGCTGAAATTTTCATCCCTGTGCGATAACAATATTTCTGAGGGATTTGGGACTTCCTGCAAACCCGAATTTTTCATTTCATAAATCCCCAGTTCAGATGTAGAACCAAAGCGGTTTTTGATAGAACGAACGATCCGGTAACCGTAGTTTCGTTCTCCTTCAAACTGTAAAACCGTATCCACCATGTGTTCGAGAACTTTCGGCCCGGCTAACAGGCCATCCTTGGTAATGTGACCTATTAAAAATACAGGTATATCTGTTTGTTTGGCAAACTTTTGAAATTCAGATGCACATTCCCTGATTTGCGAAATGCTTCCTGCTGAAGATTCGATGGTATCGGTATAGAGGGTCTGGACGGAATCCAGGATCAATATTTCGGGATTTAATTCGGAAATATGCTTAAAAATATTTTGGGTATTGGTCTCGGGTAAAATGTAACAGTTCTGGTTGTTCAAACCGATCCTTTCGGCCCTCATTTTAATTTGTTGCTGACTTTCCTCTCCGGTAACATATAAAACATTCGTTTTCTTGAATGAAAGGGCAATTTGCAGCATCAAGGTAGATTTCCCAATACCGGGTTCACCCCCGATGAGTACCAGGGAGCCGGGTACAACTCCGCCACCCAAAACCCTGTTCAATTCTTCATCAGCAGTTTTGATCCGGCTTTCGGGATCGGAGGTTATATCAGAAATTTTTATTGGAACCGATTGCCTGCCTGCCAGGATTTGTCTGTGTTCCGATGGATGTTCTTTACGTATGATCTCCTCGACATAGGTATTCCATTCCCCACACGACGGGCACTTTCCAATCCACTTGGAAGCTTGAGCACCGCAATTCTGGCAATAATATACAACCCTTGATTTTGCCATTTAAAGAATAACTATATTTAGGAACCTTTGATTTTATCTATGATTTTTGAAGTAGAATAACCTTCCAAAAAAGGAATGACCTCAATTTTCCCGTCATTTTTTACTACAATATCGGCGCCCACAATTTCCTCCGGTTTGTAATCTCCTCCTTTTACCAGGATGTCAGGTTTTATTATTTCAATTAAATTGTAGGGAGTATCTTCTTCGAACATAACAACAGCATCGACGAAATGTAATGCAGCCAATATTGTTGCCCGGCTCATTTCGTCAGTGATGGGCCTGTTGGTTCCCTTGATCCTTCTAATGGAATTATCACTATTCACTCCAATGATTAAGATATCACCGAGGTCTTTGGCTTTTGACAGGTAATCGATATGACCCAGGTGGAGTATGTCGAAGCACCCGTTCGTAAAAACTATTTTTTGACTCTTGAATCTCCAGACAGCTAGCAAATTTTTCAGTTTGCTAATTTCCAAAACCCTGGATTCTATAATCTCGAGTTTCTTCATTTTTTACATTATTAACGATCGGTAAAATGACCAAAGATATAATTCCTGCAATAATGATCATGATTGTTTGGCCGGTCCATAACAACCAACCCATGGCATAACCTGTAGTAATGGGTATTGCGAAAACAGCCAATATCTCTGCCACAATCCAGGGATAAATGCCGATTCCACCCTGTACTAAAACAATTCCTATGGAGCCAAAAACAAGAACTGCCAGTCCTACATCAAGTCCCAGGTGGCTGGTTTCGGTTAATGCAAAAAATACTACCCAGGTCATCATCAGGTACATAATCCAAATAAAGAGGGTATGAAAAATAAACCAAAATGGCTTTTTTATTTTAATCAATGATTTTAAACCCTCAAAAAATCCGAATACGATTTGTTTGATTTTCTGATAAAGGAAAAAATGTGAGATTTTATGCCTGAATCTGTAAAAAACAACTACAACTAAAATTGCGATGGCAAGCAATATATAATAAATGTAATTCGGGTTTTCAAGGTTTTGGTATTTTTCTTCAACATTCTTATAAAATGCAGTTTCCTTGAAAATGCTTAATTTGTTGAAATGAATGAAAAAATTAAGCAAAAAAGCCAGGCCCAGAACTATTAGGTCGAGAGCCCTTTCCGTTACAACGGTTCCAAATGATTTTTGCATGGGAATTTTTTCATACCGGCTCAATATCCCGCAACGGGTAATTTCACCAAGTCGAGGCAATGCCAGGTTTGCAAAATATCCAATCAACAGCGCCAGAAACGCATTTTTAATTTTGGGTTTGTAACCCAGGGGTTCCATAAGGATGATCCATCGCAAAGTCCTGCTCAGGTGGCTCAGGAACATCACGATTATTGACAGGATAATCCACCAGTAATTCGCCGTAAAAAAAGAGTTGTAAATTTCATCTTTTTCTTCAGTAGTTAATTTATGCATGAACAACCAAATAAAAAAGAATCCGATTCCCAGGAAGAAAATGATTTTGAAAGTGTTGATGAAGGTTTTTTTCAAGGGAGCTATCTTAATTGGTTGTTATCGTTCGGAAATATAATGGTTGGTTTAAATTTCCTGGCAAATTCAAAATCAATTGAAGCATACGAAACAATAATGACCTTATCTCCAACCGCCGCTTTACGTGCAGCGGCACCGTTTAGCGAAATAATCCCCGACCCCCTTTTGCCTTTGATCACATAAGTTTCCAACCTTTCACCATTGGTAATATTGTAAACATGTACCTTTTCATTTTCAATCAAATTTGCGGCCTCCATCAGGTTTTCATCAATGGCGATACTTCCGATATAATTCAGGTCGGATTTTGTAATCGTTGCACGGTGTATTTTCGATTTTAATACTTCAATCATCATAGCGGCGCAAAATTAAGAAAATAATATAATATTATCGATCAATCTGACATTCCCCAAATAAACAGCAATACACGCTATCGCAGTGCGGCTGTCGGCCCAGGTCCGAATCGATTTCAGCGTATACATGTCCACAATTTCAAAATATTCAAGTTTCATATTTTTATGTTTCCTGAACTGATCGTGAACGAAATCCTTAAGTTCGCTTATGGTTGCATAACCCGACTGAACTTTGACCAATTTAAGGGTTTCATAAATTATGGGTGCAATTTTCCGTTCGGATTTTGATAACAATTGATTCCGGGAACTCATTGCCAGCCCATCTTTTTCCCTTACGGTTGTACAAGGTACAATTTCAACAGGTATTTCATAATCTTTGGTCAATTGATGGATAATTACGAGTTGCTGGTAATCCTTCATCCCGAAATAAGCACGGTGGGGTGTTACAATTTCAAATAGTTTTTTAACAACCACGGCTACTCCATTAAAATGACCCGGACGGAAAGCACCTTCCATCACCTTATCCAAATCACCAAAATCGAATATTGTATTGTCGGGTTCCGGATACATTTCCTCAACCGAAGGATGAAACAACAGGTCGCATTTTGCTTCAACAAGTTTTTTAATATCTTTTTCTATTTCGCGCGGGTAGTTTTTCAGGTCATTGGGATTATTGAACTGTATGGGATTAACGAAAATACTGCACACAATAAAATTATTTTCCTTGCGGGCCTCCCTGATAAGTGTTATGTGGCCATCGTGTAAAGCGCCCATGGTTGGGACAAAACCGACCGTTTTACCCTGAATTTTGAT
This sequence comes from Bacteroidales bacterium, assembly GCA_016933115.1. Lineage (GTDB taxonomy): Bacteria > Bacteroidota > Bacteroidia > Bacteroidales > JAADJA01 > JAADJA01. Next base: position 44,488 of record JAFGBL010000311.1, read on the forward strand.
GGAATTGATGAGGTCGCGGGTTTCGCTGATGGTGTTTACTGTTTTCATAATTCAAAAATTCCAAATCAACTAACCATAAAAAATCATTTTTGTTCCAGAATCTTAAGAATATCTTTTTCAATTGTAACTTGAGGGGTTTCGATAATCCTACCAATTTCACGGCCATTTTGGTAAAAAATAAATGTAGGTACTTTTTCAATCCTCAATTCCTCAATATTGTGATTTCCGGCTTGTTTATTTTTATCAACACCAATTACCTGTATCATATCAGAGTTGTAGTTCAGGTTATCCAATATTTTATAAAACCTAGGAACCTGTTCCCTGCTATCGCTGCACCATGTACCCAGAACAATGGTGACAGAGGTCATGTATATTTCAGGTTCCACTTTTTTCAGGATACGCTGATCGGGGTCGTATTGGCTGTATTCTTGCTTAAAAGCTGCATTAAAAAGGGAATCATTTTGTAGATGCATTCGATCGGTTTGTCCGGTGATAAAATTTGCCGTTTCGGATTTTCCTTGTTGATCTTCGTTTTGTGATAAAAGAGTTCCCGAAAATAAAGCCATTATAAATAATAAGGAAAGTTCTTTTTTTACCATATCAGATATATTTAAAACACTCCCGGCAATGATCGCAAACATGGTTGAAATTTTATTACAATTTCAAGATTTTTTATAAAAATGAGCCATTGGTTATCTGAATTCGATCAGGATTTCGTTTTTCGTCACTCTTGCTCCTTCCTTCACATTCACCTCCTTGATCGTTCCGTTTATAGGTGAAAGAATGTCATTTTTCATCTTCATGGCTTCCAATATCAGCATTTTCTCACCTTCTTTTACCCGCTTACCTTTTTTAACATATATTTTTTTAATTGTTCCGGGTATAAAGGCTGTAACTTTTTTGATATCCTGTCGGACGTACGGTTTCTTCTCAACATATTTTTTCGTCAGCAATGTCCGATACTTAATGTTTTCAATCAAAAGTGATTTGAACGACAATTTTTTTGTGTTTTGTTGAACTTCCTTGGTTTCTTCCATTACTAAATGTTTTGATTGGTAAATAGAACGAATTCGAAGTAATGTATTTATTAATGTAACGAAGGTTAGAATGGAGGGATCCCATGCTTCTTTTTGGGCATCCGGTCAACCTTCAGGCTGGACACATCAAGCGAATGAACCAAAAAACTCCTGGTTTCTTTGGGTTCGATAACTGCATCAATATATCCATAGGCAGCAGCAACATAAGGATTGGCAAATTTGCTCTTGTATTCCTTGATTTTTTGTTTACGCATTTCATCCGGGTTTTCTGCATTTTTAATCTCATTTCGGAAAATGATATTGGCAGCACCCTCAGGACCCATTACGGCAATTTCGGCAGTTGGCCAGGCGCAAACAAAATCCGCCCTCAAATGGTGTGAACACATGGCAATGTAGCCTCCACCATATGCTTTCCGCATAATCACTGTGATTTTTGGTACAGTAGCTTCGGAGTATGCATATAAAACTTTGGCACCATGCCTGATAACACCTGCATGTTCCTGGTCAATTCCCGGCAAATATCCCGGAAGGTCAACAAGTGTGACCAGTGGAATATTGAAGGCATCACAGTAACGGATAAAACGGGCTGCTTTATCCGAAGAGTCTACATCAAGAACTCCTGCCATTACCAATGGTTGATTGGCTATAAATCCAGCTGTTTGTCCGGCTATTCTTGCAAACCCAATAACGATGTTAGCTGCAAACAGTTCCTGGATCTCAAAAAATTCAGAATCGTCGGTAATTGACCTGATCACATCCCGTACATCATATGGTTGCCTGGGATCGGCCGGCATAATTTCATCAATGTTAAATTGCCTCGCCCTGGGTGGTTTTTTGGGGAAATTTTCCGCTTTTTTTTCATTGTTCCAGGGGATGTAACTGAATAGTTCTTTAATCTGGCCAAAACATTCTTCTTCGCTCAAAGCAAAAAAATGTGAATTCCCTGTAATTTCCGAATGAACCCTGGCTCCGCCCAATTCTTCCATCGATATCTCTTCACCAAGGACAGTTTTGATCACCTCGGGCCCGGTGATAAACATTTTCGAAACCTTATCTACCACAAATACAAAATCGGTCAACGCCGGTGAATAAACTGCCCCTCCGGCACAAGGACCAAGGATTACAGAAATTTGAGGAATAACCCCGGATGAAAGTGTATTTCGATAGAAAATTTCGCCATAACCTGCCAGTGCATTAACCCCTTCCTGAATTCGGGCTCCACCTGAATCGTTTATTCCAATAATGGGTACTTTCATTTTCAAGGCATGATCCATGATTTTTATGATCTTCTTGGCATGTGCCCATCCAAGTGACCCACCGGCAACCGTAAAATCCTGTGCATATATACAAACCGGATGGCCGTTGATGGTGCCTGTTCCGGTAACCACACCGTCACCCGGAAGGTATTTTTTATCCATATCAAAGTCCCGTCCGGCATGCTCTACAAAAAGGTCATTTTCATGAAAAGATTTTGGATCAAGTATAGAGAGAATGCGTTCACGTGCAGTTTTTTTACCTATGGCTTTTTGCTTTTCAATGGCCTTTGATCCCCCGCCCTTCACTGCCTCACGCATTCTTTTTTTGAGATCGGCTGTTTTTTGTTTCAATCCCATAACTAATAGTTTGATGAATAACCTTGATTATTCCGACCTGAGGCTTAACTTACCAAACAATTTTTTCGAGCCATAGCTTTAAGTCCAAATAAGCCTTCTTCTAAAAAGTAAAATCTCTCCAAGGTTATGCAAAATTAATTTAAATAAATATAAAATACAAAAGAGAGTTTTGAACACAGATTAACTCTCTGTGAATATATATTTTAGAAATTTAACTTTCATTTAATAGCTGTTAAATCATTTTTTAAAGCAGCACGCAAATATAAAAAATATTAAAGATGTCGATATTCAGATTCAGATTTCCGTGTTAATGTTTAAATTTGAATTTAAAATATGCTATATGAATATTGAAGAATTCCGGAATTACTGCCTTTCCAAAAAAGGTGTCGCCGAAGATTTGCCATTTGACGAAACTACCCTTGTTTACAAGGTGAAGGGAAAAATGTTCGCTTTAACCGATACGGAATCAACTTTCAGCATTAACCTGAAGTGCAACCCTGAAAAGGCAATTGAACTCCGTGAAAAGTTCATCGCTGTACAGCCCGGTTACCATATGAATAAAAAGCACTGGAATACGGTTTACATCGACGGTTCCGTTGAAGATCGCTTGTTATATGAATGGATCGATCATTCGTACGAACTTGTAGTCAATTCACTCAGCAATAAACTGAAATCGGAACTGAATTCCCTATGAACTCATCTTTCATGGTTTGTTCCTCAATTTTATTTGACAGAATGCTCAACCAGGATCCATTGATTCCTGTCAGGAATTAGATTCGGAAGCTTTGGAGGTTTTTTTCCCACTGAACATATCGAATACCAGGTACCCGAATGCCGCTCCCCATGCCGCACTCATCCATGGGTTGGAAGTAATGGCGCAGGTTCCTGAAACACAACCGACTTTTGCATAATAAATGTATCCCCCGACAGCCCCAAGGATCAATCCGATCAATGAGATTAAAGGAATTATTCCCAGTACCTTTTTATTCAAGGGTTTTATTTTTTTGTCCTCTTTATTTTCCATCAATAAAAATTAAATATACGATTTGAGTGCCTTTACCAGGGCATGTTTTGGTTTAACTCCGACAAATCTTTCCACCAGCCTACCATTTTGAAAAATCAACAGGGTAGGAATGTTTTGAATGCCAAATTTCCTGGCTGTTTCAGGATTCTGATCCATATCCATTTTGCAGATATTTGCCTGATCGCCCATTTCATCCGCAATTTCATCAACAATGGGCCCCTGGATTTTACAAGGACCACACCAGGCAGCCCAAAAGTCAACCAGTGAAACTCCATTCCCCACAGTGGAGGAGAAATTTTTATCCGACAATATCCTGATGTTTTCAGAAGGCGGTTTATTCATCCTTTTTCGGGTACGGATGAAGGTGAACATAATATAACCAACAAAAATAGCAGCAATGACAAATGTTACCGTACTTCCGGTATCGGCCTGGTAGATCATATTAAATATGTTTTTTAATAATATTCAAAATCTTCTCCTTGGGTTGAACACCCACAAAATGGTGAACCTTTTTACCATTTTTAAATAATATCATGGTCGGGATGTTCATGATCCCGTATTTTGTGGCCAGTGTGTGGTTATCATCCACATTCACCTTTCCTACCAGTGCCTGCCCGTTCAGCTCCTTTGCCACTTCTTCCAGAATAGGATCTTGAGCTTTACAAGGGGCACACCAATCGGCCCAGAAATCAACAAGGATCAGTGATTGACTCACCACCTTGTCGAAGTTGGGATAGTTCAGATGTATAGGTTTCGACGTATCAACCATTATTTTCTTACTTGAAATTGAGAGGGCAAAAGTAAACAAATTTAATACCATTTTATCACTTAAGTATCACTATTGTGATCCCATGCCCGCCCTGTTCGATGTGCTCGTCCTTGAATTGTTTGATTTCGGGTATACTGCGGAGGTATTCGTGAATCAGGTTACGTAATATGCCATAGCCCTTGCCATGCAGTATTCGGACTTCACGGATGTTGAGCAAAATGGCATCATCGATGTATTGCCTTACCATCTCAAGGGCCTCATCCCCACGATTGCCCCTGACATCCAATTGAAGCTTAAAATTTGACAGTTTGTCATTCATGTCATCCAAAATACCGGAGTAGCTGGTCTTATGTTTACGTGAAAGTGGTTTAATTGCGTTATCCGGTATTTTTTCAACTTTTGAAAGCAGCGTTCTGAATGTGATGGAATTAAAGGCAATTACCACTTCATCATCGATGATGGAGGTGATTTCACCCTGTATATTTTGATCGGGAACCTTGACCAGGTCACCTACTTTTAATTTCTCATCCTGCTTTTCGGATTTCGCAGTTTCATCAGGTTTGGCAGATTTCGAAGGGGATGGTTTTACTTTTTTCTTTGGTTCTATTGTATGGCTGATCTCCTTCGCCTTTTCTTCCACTTTTCTGCGGAGTTCTTTGGTGCGAGCCTTATCAGCCTGCGATTCCCTGATATCTTTGATGGTCTTTTCAATCAACCGGTTCGAGGATTGTATCAAATTCAAAGCCTCCTGACGTGCTTTGGCAATAATTTCCTCCTTTCCGGTTTCCAGTTCACCGGAAAGCTTTTCATATTTATCGATCATTTCACTCAGGAACGAATCGGCCAACCGAAGTTCCTCTTCTCTTTTCTGCAGTTCTCGTTTCTCGATATCGAGTTGTTGTAATTGTTGTTCAAAATCAAGTTGCTTTTTGCCGGTTTTTTTCTCCGCGAGATTCAGTATTTTACTGGGGAAACCGATTTTCCGTGCGATCTCAAAGGCAAAACTGCTTCCAGGTTGGCCGATCTTCAGTTCATAAAGCGGTTCAATTTTTTCGGTATCAAAAAGCATAGCCCCATTGATAATGCCGTTACCTTCCCTTGCCAGTACTTTTAAATTGGCATAGTGGGTAGTGATAACACCAAACACTTTTTTCTGGTTGAGATTATCCAAAATAGCCTCTGCTATGGCACCACCCAGTTGCGGTTCGGTTCCTGTGCCAAATTCATCGATAAAAAATATAGACCGTTTATTGCTGTTCAACACGAAATTTTTCATGTTAAGCAAATGGGAACTGTAAGTGCTGAGGTCATTCTCAAGCGATTGCTCATCTCCGATGTCGATGAACATGTCGGTAAAAATGCCTGCTTCAGAATCTTCCTTTACCGGGATCAACAAGCCGCATTGCAACATATATTGCAAAAGTGCAACCGTTTTCAGGCAAACCGATTTCCCACCGGCATTGGGCCCGGAAATCACCAGAATCCGATTTTCATCATTCAGGCTAATATCTAAAGGAACAACTTTTTTATTGAGTTTCTGATGATGGAGGTAAAGCAAGGGGTGCATTGCTTTCTTCCAGTTGATCAAGGATTTATCGTTAAGAACCGGTTTTACTGCCTTGATCTGATGGGCAAGTTTGGCTTTGGCCCTGATGAAATCGATCAGGCCTATGAATCGGTAGGCTTCTATAAGACCTGGGATGTATGGCCTTACAAAAGCTGAAAAATTTTTGAGAATTTGGATCATTTCTCTACGCTCGGCATTTTGTAATTCCCTGATCTCATTGTTTAATTCCAATACTTCTCCCGGTTCAATAAACACCGTTTGACCCGTGGCCGATTCATCCAGAATAAATCCTTTGATTTTGCGCTTGTGGGTCGCTGGTATGGGTATTACAGGCCTTCCATCGCGGATGCTGACCTCCACGTCAGAAGCTACCCAGCCCGATTGTTTGGCCGCTTTCAGGGCCTGGTTTATTTTTCGGTCGACAGCACTGAGCTTGCTCTGAATCTTTTTGCGAATTTCTTTAAGCTTCTCTGAAGCGTTATCCCGTATTTGTCCCTTTTCATCCACCAGTCTGTCAATTGTTTTTGGAATCGAAGGGTCAACTTGAATTTGATCGATTATCGACTTCAGGTTGTAAATTTTGGATGCTTCCGCTACGGAAAAATAGGAAACAACATCCAGGATGGTCGATAAAGACGATTTCAGGTCGAAAAGCTTATCCAACTCTATGTAACTTCCTTCGATCTTTATTCGATGCAGTTCCGGTGTCAGGTCAAAATAATCCTGTGAGGGGAAATCCGGTTTATCGAGCAACAACTGCCTGAATTCCTCGGTTTGATCCAATAGTTTCTTCAGTTGTTCAAAATCCGTAACAAACCTGATCTTTTCCGCATAGCCGGCGCCTTGTTCGCTCAGGCAGTTTTTACTTATCATTTTGCGGATGACATCAAACTCAATCTTTTGCTCGAAGTTTTTCGGATAGAGCATGGATTATTGACTAGAATGACTAAAATTAAAAGATTGACTAGAATTATTTTGTTTGCAAAGATATAATTCAAATCAGAATTATTATACCCTTTTTGTCATTTACGTTAAACTCCGTACCTCCGCTCTTTCGGATTTTAATGAAGGCACAGTGAGATAGCTAATCCGAAAGTAAATAAACCGGGATTTGAAATCCTGTCACATTTTCGTTGGGATTATCCGGTGAACAGGCAATGGCTCAAATCCGCACGCGCGGAGGCATTCGTGAGCAAGGCACAAACAATTGGTTTTTTCAACATTCTGTTAATTGTAATCTAATAGACTTTCGTTATTTTTGTAAAAAATATGAACAATGTCAGAAATTATTTTTATCGCTGAAGAATCGTCGGAGGGAGGTTTTGAGGCAAGAGCACTTGGACATTCCATTTATACAGAGGGTGAAACCATAGAAAGTTTAAAACAAAATATTAGGGAGGCCATTCAGTGCCATTTTGAAGATGATGCTCCCAAAGTAGTCAGGTTACATTTTATCAAAGAAGAGATATTTGCTGCATGACAAAACTCCCAAGGAATGTATCCGGAAAGTCTCTTGTTATTAAACTCAAAAAGCTGGGTTACAAACCCACCCGGCAGGTCGGAAGCCATATACGATTGACAACCGAACAAAATGGGCTTCATCATATTACTATCCCGGATCATTCACCAATAAAAATAGGTACTTTATCAGATGTATTGAATGATATTGCTGGTCACTTTAAGATTAGTAAACAAGAATTAGTGAATCGCCTGTTCTGATACTTCATGACCATTTTTGTAATTTTTTTCCATTCTGTTACCTTCGCTCTTTCGGATTTTCAGAAAGGCACAGTGGGAGGCTAATCCGAAAGCAAATAAAACGGGATTTGAAATCCCGGCATATTTTCGTCGGGATTATCCGGTGAACAGGCAATGGCTCAAATCCGGACAAGCGGATTTTAAACCAATTTTGATCGATTTTCTATGGTAGTTTTCAATGAAATTTTATCTTTGCAAAAAATTTCTCAAGGATTAAGTATTTAATATATCACTTTGATTCAAATTATTAGAGAAAACAGGATTGTCAAAATAAACTAAAAACAAAAAAAAATGATCAGGAATTTATTTATGCTTGTTGCCATTGCAGCAATTTTTATTTCATGCGGCGGCGGTGCCGGAACAAATGAAAGTGCCCAAAATGATACCATATCAATGGAAGCAACTCAAACCGAAATCCCGGTAATCGCACTTGGCGAATTCGAAAAAATAGCCGGAAATTATGTTGACCAGGAAATCATGGTTGAAGGAATCGTTGACCATGTTTGCAAGCATGGCGGCAAAAGGCTGTTGTTGGTAGCCGATAGTGGGGATGTTCACGTTGATTCAGATAGCCGATTTGAGGAATCTTTAACTGGTAGTAAAGTCATGCTTAAAGGAAAAGTGAAAGAATTCAGGGTAGACGAAGCCTATTGCCTCAAAATGGAAGAGGACAACATTAAAAGCCATAGCGAAGGCCAGACGGACGATGAGATGTACGAACACAAAATGGCTGAAATCAAAACTTATAGGGACTCGATGTCCACTGCCGGAGTGGATCACCTTTCGTTCTATTCGATCGATTATATTACACTTGAAGTAAAAGAAGAGGCTAAAGACGAGGAAATTTAATTTTACTGAATTTAAGTTTTGTTTAAACCCTGTCAGTCATTGTTGAAATGATCAATCGATTGACAGGGTTTTAAAATTTATAATGTTACTCAACTCAAATTTATGAATGTTTTAAGAAAATGGAGCCGGATATTGCACCGTGACTTCGGGTTCTTTTTTATCGGTGCTTCCATTATTTACGGCCTGTCGGGGATTGCCCTGAACCATTTGAAGGATTGGAACCCGAATTATGTGGTAAAGCGTGGACAGGTGGAGACGAATATTTCTTTGCAGCCTTCACCGGATGTTAAAAATAATGTCCTCCAGTTTCTTGATGACATCGGACAAAAGAAGAACTTTAAAAATTATTACTTCCCAGAGCCGGGGTACATGAAAATTTTCCTGAGCGGCGGGTCTTCCATTTATATGGACATTGATACCGGGCAGGGAGTGGCTGAATATCTCACCAGACGGCCTGTTTTTTACCAGGTCAATTATCTGCATTACAATCCCAATGCCTGGTGGATGTGGTTTTCGGATATCTTTGCCGGAGCGCTGATCCTACTTGCCATCACATCTGTTTTTATGGTTCGCGGGAAAAAAGGGGCCTGGGGAAGGGGAGGCATTTATATAGCCCTGGGGATCATTTTGCCCATTGTGTTTTTGATTGTTTTTTCTTGAACCTGTTAATCATTATCTAAGAATTACTCCAGGTTTAAAATATTAAAGCTATTCTCATCTAATTCATTCTTTGAGATAATAATTAGGTTCATTTATTGTGATCGCCAAAATCTCCAATTTAGCCTTTGGAAATTGATAAAGCGCATACAACAAAAATCAAATAATATTATTCGTAAATTTGTGTTATAAATATTGAATTAATGACAGAAATAAAAGACATATTAAAACTTAGTGTAGATGAGCGAATCCATCTTGTGCAAACCATCTGGGATAGTATCGCAAGTGAGGCTGAATCTGCGGATATCAGTGATGAACACAAGAAGATATTAAATGATAGACTTGAGGCTTATAAAAATACACCTGATGATAATATAAGCTGGAAAGAAATTGACAAATATACCCGAAGAAAATTATGATATCCAAAGTTAAGATTAGAATAGAAGCGCTTCAGGATTTGTTGGATGCCCAGAATGATTTGTGAAATTTATTTAAAATGAAATTGAAAAGCGAAATAAAAGAAGAGATAGCAGAAAAGCTATCGAACAATTTGAATATCAGTAATGTAATTTTATTTGGCAGCTATGCTCATGGAAAACCAAATCGAAGTAGTGATATTGATTTGTTGGTTATATTAAAAGGCGAACATAAAACTCTAAGTTATTCCGATAGAATTAGAAATAGAGTACAAATTTCTAAAAGCCTGTTGAACATTATTAAATCAACACCGGTTGACGTTTTGGTCCATACTGAAAAAGAGTGGAAAACGTTATTGGAGTCGGATTCATTTTTTTACCAGGAAATTAAAGATAAAGGAGAATATATTATTTAATTGTACCTATGAAGGCAAGCGCAGAATCATGGTTGGAATTTGCCAGAAAGGATTTGCAAGGTGCTAAAACACTCCTTAATGAAAAAGGTTTGGAAAATTTAGTACTTTTTCATTGTCAACAGGCTATTGAAAAGCTGCTTAAAGCCATACTATCCGAACACAATGTTAAATTTCCCAAAATTCATGGTACCCGTACCTTATATGAACTAATCCTAAACAACATCAGTCCAAAACCGGAGTTAGATGAAAACACTTTATTGGAGATCGATTCTGTTTATGTCGACGCAAGATATCCAAATGAACTGGGACTGCTGCCATCCGGATTTCCTACCCAGGAAGAAACAAAAAGAATTTATGAAGATTCAAAAAATTTATTCGGAGGGTTAGAAAAATTGTTGAGTTGATTTTTATTTCAAAAAGGAAATTAACATCAATTGGGTTGTTTTTTAACTCACACAGTGACAAAATACGAGAAAGAAGAGGTTATTAGTTTTATATTTATGCATGAAACGTTTATTGATTGTATTATATATTAGTTTATTGATATTCGTGCTTTTGTCGTGTCACCGAAGTCAGGTCCATTACTATGGGGTTACTAACAACTGGCAATTCAAACAAGACAATTCACAAACCTGGGTGCCGGCAAAAGTACCCGGCGGTGTCCACACCGACCTGTTGCTAAACGATAAAATCCCCGATCCCTTTTTCGGTGACAACGAACAAAAGCTCCAATGGATCGGAGAATCCGGCTGGACTTACAAAACCACATTTGATGCTGATAATATTTTAGAAAATGAACATGTCGAATTAGTTTTCGAAGGGTTGGATACCTATGCTGATGTTTACCTGAATGATTCGCTGATACTCACTGCTGACAACATGTTCAGGCAATGGATTGTGGAAGTTAAAGATTTTCTGAGAAAAGGAGATAATAATTTGGAAGTACATTTTCAAACCCCGGAGAAGATTGAACAACAAAATGCTTCACAATTGCCTTATCAACTCCCCGATCCAAGAGGCTTTACCCGAAAAGCCCCTTACCAATACGGCTGGGACTGGGGTCCGAAATATATTTCTCCTGGTATCTGGAAGCCGATTTACCTGCAAGGATGGAATGATTTGAAAATCTCAAATGTGCATGTTTACACAAAAGGAATCACTGATGCCAAGGCAAAGATTGTCGTTGAAACTGAAATTGAAAGTAATTCCAAGCAGTCGGCAAACATTATTTTAAGAAATAATAAACAAAAGCAGTCCAATAAATTATCCCTTGAAACTGGGACCAATGTTTTTTTATCAGAAATCGAAATCAATAATCCCAAACTTTGGTGGCCCAATGGTATGGGGGATCATCCAGTATATAGTATGGAGATTATTGTTCAGTCAGGTCATTCAGAAGATTCAAGAACTGTCAAATTTGGTATTCGAGACATCGGATTGATCCGGGAAAAAGATTCAATCGGTGAATCATTTTATTTCAGTATCAATGGAATTCCGTTTTTTGCCAAAGGAGCCAACTATATACCCCAGGATAATTTTCCCTCACGGGTTTCGGATGATAAATACCGCCAAACCATTCAAAATGCAGTCGATGCAAACATGAACATGTTGCGGGTATGGGGTGGTGGTATTTATGAAAAAGACATTTTTTATGATCTATGCGATGAGAACGGAATACTGGTTTGGCAGGATTTTATGTTTGCCTGCAACATGTATCCCGGCGATTCTGCTTTTCTTGAAAATGTTAGACAGGAAGCAATATATCAAGTCAAAAGATTAAGAAATCATCCCTCACTGACGCTTTGGTGCGGCAATAACGAGGTTGACGAAGGCTGGCATAACTGGGGATGGCAAAAATCATTGAATTATTCCGAACAGGATTCAACTGAGATTTGGAACAATTACATTAACATTTTTGAAGATATTTTACCCAAAACCTTGCACACTCTAACTCCCTATTTACCCTATATACCCTCCTCACCCAAAATCGGCTGGGGCCACAAGGAAGCCCTGCTCGAAGGCGATATTCACTATTGGGGCGTTTGGTGGGGTGAAGAACCTTTTGAAATGTATGAAAAAAAAGTCGGCCGGTTTATGAGCGAATACGGTTTCCAGGGATTTCCTGATTTGAGAACTTTGGATTCCTGCCTTTTAACGGAAGATCAAATTTTAAATTCAACAGCTTTGCTGAACCATCAGAAACATCCGAGAGGTATGGATTTGATCCGAAGTTACATGGAGCGAGAATTTCCTGTTCCGGATAATTTTGAAAATTATGTTTATGTCAGCCAGTTGGTTCAGGCCTATGGGATCAAAAAGGCCATTGAAGCCCACCGCCGGGCCATGCCGCAATGTATGGGAACCCTTTATTGGCAATTGAACGATTGTTGGCCTGTGATCTCCTGGAGCAGCCTGGATTACTACAACACGTGGAAAGCGTTGCATTATTTTGTGAGGGATGCTTATAAAGATTTCCTGATATCATTTGAAGAGAACGGCGACGAAGTTTCGGTTTTTGTTGTTTCTGACAAGCAACAGGACTTACAGGCAGTCCTTGATGTCAAAATAATTGGTTTTGACGGGAAAATAAAGTGGCAAAATCAAACTCAGGTCAATATAAAAAAAACCAGGTCTGATATCTACGAAAGTATTGATATTACAGGGATTTCGAATAATGATCATTTGATTACCGCTCTCCTGATGGATGGAGATTCGTTGATAGCACAAAATTTATATTATTTAGGGCCAACTAAATTGCTGGATTTACCTTCAATAAACATTACAAAAGAGTTTATTCCTATTCCCGGCGGTTTTCAAATCACCTTGTCATCGGATAAGCTGGCCAAAAATGTTTTTCTAACAATTGATGAAGAAGGTCACTTTTCGGATAACTATTTCGATCTTTTACCGGGTGAGAAAAAGCCAATTGATTTCCAAACTGAAAATCCGGAGATCGATTTGGCTAAAAAGCTCAGAATAATTACACTTAACGATATTAATTGAAATGATTAAAAGTTGTCTTTTTATTTTACTAATAATATTTGGATGCATTCCCGGGTTTGCTCAACCTGAAATAATTCGGATCATGTCGTATAACATCTGGTTTGATAATCCTGAAAACACTGAAAATCCATGGTCGGAGAGGAAGAATGGTATAAAAGAAACTATTAATCAATTAAAACCTGAAATTTTTTGTGTTCAGGAGGCGCTGGATCACCAGGTAAAATTTTTGGAATTCGGGGAATACAAGCATTTTGGAGTAGGGCGTGATGACGGGAAAAATGCAGGCGAATTCTCGGCGATTTTATTTGATACAATCCGTTTTGGTTTTAAAAATGGAGGTAATTTCTGGCTTTCCGAAACACCGGATATAGCCGGCTCAAAAGGTTGGGATGCTGAATGTGTTCGGATCGCCACATGGATTCATTTGTTGGATTCGAAAACCGGAAAATTATTTTTCGTTTTCAATACCCATTTCGACCATATGGGTGAGACCGCGCGACTTGAAAGCGCTGGGCTGATCAAGCAAAAAATTGCAGAAATTGCCGGAGATCAGCCGGTGATACTAACCGGTGATTTTAATTGCCAAAGAGGGTCCGACCCTTACCAGGTCATTACAGATGAAGATTTTAGCAAACCGTTATCAGATACGAGGTACGTCTCAGATAATTTATCATCCGAGCCTGATTATTCATTTGTCGGTTCTGAATTCAAGGGTTCAAAAGGCAATATCATCGATCATATTTTTGTTTCTCAAGATATTAAGGTTTTTAAGGCCCTTATCTACGAAAATTGCCAAAACGGAAAATGCCCTTCCGATCACCTGCCCGTTGTTTCGGAGATTATTATCGAATAGTTGTTAACTAAATTCCCTTTCTTGTTAAAATCTATTCCACAGTCGGGTTTCCTGTATAAATGGTTTGGGATAATTTTACAATATGAAATTCATCGGCGATTTTCACATCCATTCCCATTATTCCCGGGCAACCAGCAAGGAACTTAAACCTGAATTCCTTGATTACTGGGCAAATCGCAAAGGGATCAAGGTAGTTGGAACCGGCGATTTCACCCATCCGGGCTGGCTGGGCGAACTCAGTGAAAAGCTTGAACCTGCCGAAGATGGATTGTTTAAATTGAAAAGGGAATTTGTCATTCCAAACCAATCTAACGCGAATGACCCAGTTCGATTCATGTTGACTACCGAGATCAGCAATATCTACAAGAAAGGCGGTAAAGTAAGGAAAGTCCATAATGTAATCTTTGCTCCCGATTTTGAAGTTGCTGAGAAAATACAAAACAAACTATCAGGAATGGGATTTAACATCACATCCGATGGCAGGCCCATCCTGGGTTTGGATTCGAAGAAACTGCTCGAGATTAGCCTTGATATTTCGGATAAAATATTTTTCGTACCGGCACATATCTGGACCCCCTGGTTTTCGGTGCTAGGATCAAAATCAGGGTTTGATTCGGTGGAAGAGTGTTTTGAAGATTTGTCGGATCAGATATTTGCCGTGGAAACGGGCCTTTCTACCGACCCACCTATGAACTGGATGGTGAGTTCGCTGGATAAGTACACATTGATTGCCAATTCAGATGCCCATTCACCGGAAAAGCTCGGACGAAATGCCAACATCTTTAAAACGGAAATTTCCTATCCTGATATTATCGAAGCCATGAAAACCGGTGATCCCGAAAAATTTCTGGGGACGATCGATTTTTTCCCGGAAGAGGGAAAATACCACTATGATGGCCACCGGAAATGCGGCATTCGGTGGAATCCTTTGGAAACTTTGGAGCACAATGAAATTTGCCCGGTCTGTAAAAAACCGGTAACGATTGGTGTGTTGAACCGGGTTGCTCAATTGGCTGATAGGGATGATTTGAACACGAGGCCCAATCGACACGATTTCATTTCACTGGTCCCATTGAAAGAAATCCTTGCTGAGTTGGAAGGGGTTGGCCCGGATTCGCAAAAAGCAGAAAGAAGATATGATTCCGTCATCAAACAGGCCGGTAATGAATTCAATCTTTTATTGCATTGGGATTTGAAGGGTGTGGAAAAAGTCGGTGGTGAAATCCTGGGTGAAGCCATTAAAAGGATGCGAAACCGGGAAATCTTCATCCGGGAAGGATATGATGGGGAATTTGGAGTGATCAGGGTCTTCAGGGAAGGTGAAACATTTCATTCAAAAAAGCAGCATGCCCTCTTCAACGAACCGGGTGAGAATTATATTGAACCGAACCATCCCCGGCCATTGATCAGCTTTGATATTGAGAAATTCAGGAAATTAAAAAGGGAAACAACCGTTGCTGCACCAGAACCTATAATAAAATTTGCATCAGATCTTTTCACACCTGTCGGGGATCATTTATTCAGGGAACTGAACCCGGATCAGAAAAAAGCGGCAGAGCATCAAACAGGTCCTGCTTTGATACTTGCCGGTCCGGGAACGGGCAAGACAAAAGTACTCACAACGAGAATTGCCAACCTGGTAATGAACAAAGGTATTGATCCAAAAAAAATACTGGCGGTTACTTTCACTAATAAAGCAGCCGGTGAAATGAAACAGCGGCTTGAAAAAGTATTGAAAAACCGCCCACTCAGTTCAGGTTTGACCATCCAGACCTTCCATGCATTCGGACTGTCAGTTCTTAAAGACTTCATCAACCGGACAGGGAGGCAGAACAACTTCAACATCCTCGATGATGAGAACAGGGTCGGGATCATTAAAGAAATTGCCGGAAATTCGGATGAATCAAGTGCAATATTAGAAAGAATAACAACCTTTAAACAGCAATTGATCCGGCCGGATAATGCGGGAAATGACCCGCAGGCAAAACTCTATCAGCGATATGAAAAAAAACTTACAGAAATCAATTCTTTTGATGTTGATGACCTGGTAACATGTGTGGTTTATTTATTTCAAGACTATCAGGAAATTCTGCAACATTTTCACGATCGCTTCCACTGGATTTTGATCGATGAATACCAGGATGTTAATTTGGCGCAGTATAAGCTGGTCGACTTGCTGTGTCCCGGGGACAATCCCAACCTGTTTGCCATCGGCGATCCAAACCAGGCCATTTATGGTTTCAGGGGAGCAGATGTTCAATTCATCCAGCGGTTCAGGGAGGATTATCCGCTGGCTCAGATATATAATTTAAATACAAGTTACCGTTGCTCCGACACCATTTTAAAGGCATCGGAAATGGTATTGGCCAGCCATTCTTCCATTTTGCAGGGGCTTCATCAAGGAGTGAAAATACAATTGGTTGAGCAGGCCACAGAAAAAAGTGAAGCCGAGTACATGGCCAGAACCATCGAACAGAAAATAGGTGGGTTAGGTTTCTTTTCCATTGATAGCAACGTGGCGGCCGGAAACAAGGAACAACACATCGAAAGTCTTTCCGACTTTGCCATTCTGTGCAGGATTTCACGGATCATGCCTCCCATCGAAAAAGCCTTGAAGGACCATAATATACCCTATCAGAAAGTAGGTAATGATTCTTTGTTGAAAAGTGAAACCGTCAGAAATCTGGTTGATTTGCTGAAATTGTCCGAAGACAAACAAAATGGCTATCTACTGGAAAGTTTGAACAAAAGGAAATTTCTGAAAAAGGATGAATTGAAAGATCTGATATCGGAACTGGAAACAAAACGTTTTGATAAAAAAGTAGAATTTTTGATTAAATTATTTTCGGATAAAAATCCTCAACTATCGCTGTTACTCGACATGTTAGTCGAATTGATCCCGGAAGTTGAAAATGTTTCGCAACTCACACGAAAACTGGCATATCATACCAGTGTTGACGGTTGGAATCCCGGCATAGAAGCCGTAAACCTGATGACCCTGCATGCATCCAAAGGTTTGGAATTCGGATGTGTCTTCATTCCGGGCTGTGAGGAAGGAATCATGCCGTTTTCAATATATGAAAAATTGAAAGCAAATACCGGGGAGGAGCGACGTTTACTTTATGTCGGAATGACCCGGGCCAAAAACTACCTCTGCCTGAGCCATGCCAGAAAAAGATTTTTATTGGGAAAGGAATATCAACTTTCAAGAAGTACATTCCTTGGTGAAATTGAAGAACAGCTTTTCGAACACCAAAAATATGAGTTTATGAAAGAGGGATCGGGCCAAAAATCGCAACTCGAACTTTTCTGAAACAGAAATTCAATCATCAATTTATACATTCAATTTAAACATTTTTACAGTAGCAGGTTCGAAAAACAGGAAACCAATGATTCGCTAAAGGATCACTCCTCCCGGAAGGGAAAAAAATAAAACCCGGTGAATTAATCAGGTAAGACCGGGTTTTTAAAACGTAAAAATTACTTCTTTAAAGAATCGCGAATTTCTTTCAACAACAATACTTCTTCACTGGGTTTAGGAGGTTCGGCAGGCTTGGCTTCTTCCTTCTTTTTCATGGAGTTCATACCTTTAACCACCATAAAAATTGAAAAAGCAACGATAATAAATTCAATAACTGTGTTAATAAAAACCCCGATGTTCATTGTTACTGCAGCTACATCACCTTCAGCTTGTTTCAGAGTAATAAATATTTCAGAGAAATCAACTCCGCCAAGTAGCATACCGAT
>JAFGBL010000312.1 GCA_016933115.1 Bacteroidales bacterium
ACCTTGAATTCTGGAGCTGGGGGTACGGGTATTTGTATAAGCTTAAATCGCAGGTACTGGTTGGTGGTGTTGTTGTAGATGAAGTGCACATTACAACCGGTTTCCGCAAAACAGCATACAAAAACGGCATGATTTACCTGAACGACCGTGTGATCATGATAAAAGGCTATGCCCAGCGAACCAGCAACGAATGGCCGGCAGTGGGCATGTCGGTGCCGCCCTGGTTAAGTGATTATAGCAACAAATTAATGACCGAAAGCAACGGCAATTTGGTTCGCTGGATGCATGTTACCCCCTGGAAGCAGGATGTTGAATCGTGCGACAGGGTAGGGCTTATACAGATTATGCCAGCCGGCGATTCAGAAAAGGACGTAGAAGGCCGCCGTTGGGAACAACGCAAAGAGCTGATGCGCGAAGCCATAATTTACAACCGCAACAATCCAAGTATCCTCTTTTACGAGGGCGGAAACGAAAACATCAGCGAACGACATATGGCCGAATTAAAAGCCATTCGGGATACGTACGATCCTCATGGTGGCCGTGCAATTGGCAGCCGCGAAATGCTCGATAGTAAAATTGCCGAATATGGTGGCGAGATGCTTTACATAAATAAGAGTGCAGGAAAACCTTTGTTCGCCACCGAATATTCGCGTGATGAAGGCCTCAGAAAATATTGGGACGATTATACTTATCCTTTTCACAAAGATGGCGCAGGTCCATTGTATAAAGGCAAAGATGCCAGCGAATACAACCGTAACCAGGATTCCCACGCAATTGAAAATATTATCCGCTGGTACGATTATTACCACGAACGTCCCGGAACAGGTGTCAGGGTGAGCAGCGGTGGGGCCAATATAATCTTTTCCGACACCAATACCCACCACCGGGGTGAAGAAAACTATCGCAGAAGTGGCGAAACCGATGCCATGCGCATCCCGAAAGATAATTTTTGGGCGCACCTGGTCATGTGGGATGGTTGGGTTGATCCTGAAAAATTTCACACACATATTATCGGGCATTGGAATTATCCAAAGGGAACTGTTAAAAACGTTTATGTTGTTTCTTCATCCGAAAAAGTTGAACTTCTCCTGAATAGCCGTTCTCTGGGTTTTGGGGAACAGTCGTACCGGTTTCTTTATACGTTTAAGGATGTTAAATTCAAACCGGGTCAGCTCAAAGCCGTTGGATACAACTCAGAAGGAATTGTTATTACGGAAGCAGAAAAAACCACTGCGGGGAAACCTGCTGAGCTGAAACTTACCAGGATTGAATCACCGGTTGCCTTTAAAGCCGACGGCGCCGATATGGCCTTGTTTGAAGTTGAAGTTGTTGACAAAAAAGGCCAAAGATGCCCTGATGCTTTTAACATGGTTCATTTTCAAATCGACGGGCCAGCCCGTTGGTTGGGGGGAATAGCCCAGGGGCCTGATAATTACATCCTTTCAAAAGATTTGCCGGTTGAATGCGGTGTTAACAGAATACTCATCGGCTCAACAACCGAGCCGGGAAAAATTAGTATTGTTGCCAAAGCAGACGGGCTGAAACCCGCTGCAATACAATGTGAAACCCTGCCGTTCAATACACAGAGTGGCCTTACTGAAGATTTGCCTTCAAAAGGATTACCTGTGAATTTAAGCAAAGGGCCTACACCGGCAACGCCTTCGTTTATACCTTCAAGGAATGCAGTTTTGCCGGTAAGTGTTACAGCAGGGGCAAACCAAGCCAAGGCGGCAAACACTTTCGACGATAATGAAATGACATCCTGGGACAACACTGATGTCCTCGAAAATGGTTGGATAACATATCAACTGGAAAGAACAGCGACCATAAATGAAGTCACAATTAAGCTTAGCGGCTGGCGTACGCGAAGCTATCCAATTAACATCAGGGTGAACGATTCCATTGCTTTTTCCGGTGAAACTCCACGCAGCTTAGGTTATGTAACCTGCCCCCTCATTCCAGTAGAAGGAGACCGGATCACCATTGAACTGACAGGTGCCAATCGTTTTTCCGATGCATTTAACCTTGTTGAAGTAACCGGACAAAAAGATCAGGAAACCATCAACGATATGGAAGAGAATAAATCGGGCAGTTTAAAAATTATTGAAGTTGAATTTTACGAGAAATTGGAAGAATAAACATTGGTTTGTATATATAATAAAGAATGTATTTCAAAAAAAGTGAAGTTGAGCATAAGATTACATGAGAATATTTCGTTAATTTGAAGTGAATATTTAAAGTTTGCTATGCTAATAAGATTTAATGTTGAGAATTTTTTGTCGTTTAATGAAAAAGCGGAGTTTTCATTAATTGCAAATAAAGAAAGGAGACTTCCATCTCATATTGTTAAAGGTGATGGTGTGAATATCCTAAAATCAAGTGTAATTTATGGTGCAAATGCTTCGGGGAAAACAAACTTAGTAAAGGCAATTGATTTTTCACGAAAAGTTATAATCAAAGGAATAGAGAAGATAAATCCTGTAAATTGTCATTTCCGACTGAATATAGATAATTTGAGTAAACCTTCCATCTTTAATTATGAAATAAAGTCTGGTGACAAATACTATTCATATGGATTTGCAGCACAATTGAATGAGCTTAAAATAATAGAAGAATGGCTTTACGAAATTGGAAGCAATAAAGAGAAAAAAATATTTGAAAGATTCATTAATGACTTCGGGAAACATGAGATTGAAATTGGAATACAGTTAAGTCCTAAAGCAAAAAAACGTTTCGATGTTTACAAAGAAGATTTTCAAAATTCCGACAGTCTGCTGTTTTTGAGCGAAATGAATAGAAAAAGCATTGATGACTTTCCAGAAGTAACTGGCTTTATCGATGTTTTTAATTGGTTCGATAAGAAATTAACAGTTTTAAAGCCTGATTCAAAATTTGCTGGAATAAACTTTATCGGTGATGATAATGAAATGTCAGAGACCTTTAACAGTTTTTTGAATGTATTCCAAACAGGAATCAGTAACGTAACATCTGAAGAAATTGATTTAGATAGTTTCGATATTCCTAAAATAATCAAAGAAGATTTAACAAAGAATATTGAGAAGACGAAAGCGATAATTTTTGAAATAAATGGTATAACATATTCATTAAAGAAGAATGAAAGTAATGAATACAAAATAAAAAAAATAGGTCTTGAACACCTCACAAATGAAGGTAATTCAATTGTTTTTGATATTGAAGATGAATCTGACGGTACTCAAAGGTTATTTGATTTTATACCTGCAATTCATGAACTATCAAAAACTGATTCAATTTTTATTATTGATGAATTAGACCGAAGTTTACATTCAAAATTGACTTATGGAATCTTTGAATTATTTCTAAAGCTAACAGAGAATAATGAAAGCCAACTAATTGCCACAACTCACGAATCTTTGCTACTAGACCTGGAATTACTGCGACGTGATGAGATTTGGTTTGTTGAAAAAGAGAAAAATCAATCACGTCTATATTCCTTAGATGAGTTTAAAGTTAGGAATGATAAGATAGTGAGCAAAGACTACTTGTTAGGAAGATACGGGGCTATACCAATTTTCAAAAGCTTTAAAGCTTTACAGTTTTAGTTATGGCAAGTCGTTTAAGGATAAAAAA
>JAFGBL010000313.1 GCA_016933115.1 Bacteroidales bacterium
CAGGAGAATACCTGGCAATACCAGTTTGAATTTAAGGACCGCTCCTCTTTTGCTTTCGGTTATAAAAATTATTTCATTGAACTTCAAAAGGACTTTGATCCCACGCACATAAACGGCCAGTATCTGCCGGCAGGAAGCACCCATCATTTCGGGAGGGCATTTGTGCAATACGCCTCTACCACAAAAACCATGTTTAACTGGACCGCTGAAGCTTCCCGGGGGAGTTTTTATAACGGGGAGATGCAATATGCACAAGGACAATTTGGGTATCGCTATCAACCCTTTATCAATTTTGCCATGAACCTCCATTATACTGAAATATATTTGCCTGAACCGTTTACGCGCACAAAATTCTGGCTGGCCGGACCTAAAATGGATGTGACTTTTTCTGAAAATATCTTCTGGACTACGTTTGTACAGTACAACGAGCAAATGGACAACATGAATGTGAATATGCGTTTTCAATGGCGTTATCAGCCTGTTTCTGATCTGTTTCTGGTTTATACGGACAATTATATCCCGGGAACCTGGAATTCAAGAAATCGTGCTATAGTGATGAAAATTACCTGGTGGCTGAACTGAAATCCGGGCACGACCTCCGGTGATCATTAGGGTTCTGCCTGGCATTGCTTTATCAAATTATTAAAACGGCATTGCGGTCTGTTTAAAATTTTAAACATCAATTATTTCAATTATCTTTGTATTTCTCAAAAACAAATTGTATTTATTTTGTTTATTTGTAGTAGTGAAATAGGCTGGTAACAAATGAAACGGGCGTGCTAACAGCTCTTTTGAAACCGGATGGTTTATCCCGGTCCCGGTAGTTCCGGATGAATGGGCATGCAGGTTACATGAAGTGCCGTTAAAAACAGTTTAAATCGTTATGAAAGTTACAGTTGTAGGAGCGGGAAATGTGGGCGCAACCTGTGCGCAATTAGTTGCAGAAAAAAATATTGTAAAAGAGGTGGTCCTGATTGATATCAAGGAGGGACTTTCTGAGGGGAAAGCCCTGGATTTGTGGCAAACTGCCCCGGTCAATCAATACCATACCCGTCTGGTTGGTTACACCAATGATTATTCTAAAACCGCTCATTCTGAAGTGGTTGTTATTACTTCAGGTGTTCCGAGAAAACCTGGGATGAGTCGTGATGACCTCATTTCGATAAATGCAGGAATTGTTAAAAGTGTAACAGAAAACATTGTTAAATATTCCCCTAAGGCCAAAATTATCATCGTATCCAATCCTTTGGATGTGATGACTTATGCTGCTTTTACCGCTGCACGCAAACCCAAGAATGAGGTAATGGGAATGGCCGGAATTCTTGATACAGCACGATACAGGGCATTTCTGGCTGAAGCACTTGATGTTTCCCCGCTTGATATCCAGGCACTGCTCATGGGTGGTCATGGCGATACAATGGTGCCCCTTCCGCGGTATACCACCATTGCCGGAATTCCGGTTACCGAATTCATTGGCAGCGAAGAACTGGATGCCATAATCGAACGAACCAAGAAAGGGGGTGGTGAACTTGTTAACCTTATGGGAACTTCTGCATGGTATGCCCCGGGGGCAGCTGCTGCACAAATGGTGGAAGCCATTGTTGCTGACCAGAAACGTATTTTCCCCTGCTGCGTTAAGCTGGATGGAGAATATGGGTTACAGGATATATTTGTTGGCGTACCGGTAAAACTCGGAAAGGACGGCGTGGAAAAAATCATTGAAGTGGATCTGAACGAGGAAGAAAGGGAATTGTTGCACCATTCAGCTGGTGCTGTTAAAAATGTGATGGAGATACTCGACAAGATGCATATCCTCTAACTATTCCGTCGTCCCGGCAGATTGAATCATTGCTCACATTATATGCGGTTGTTTCTGAGGATTCAGCCGTTTTTTTGCTTAAACTTATCCATGAAGTTTTTTATTCCTTTGCAAACGGTTGAACCCGAAGAGGGTAATTTTCACCTGATGGTAACATCGGTTTTTGCTGATGGTAAATCCGGCAATTGGGTAGTTGATACGGGTGCATCCAGAACAGTGTTCGATAAAAACGATGAGGAAAAGTACATGATATCCCCTGACGAAACAGACCGCCTGCATACGGCAGGGATTGGCGTTAATACCGTTGAAACAGCCCTGGCCTGCATGAAATCCTTCTCCCTGGGTAAAATGCAGGTGGAAAACCTGAAGGTCGCCCTTATCGATCTGTCGCACATCAACAAACTTTATTCCAATGCTGCAAATCTGCAGATTTGCGGATTGCTTGGGGGTGACTTTTTGATGAAATACAATGCTGTTATTGACTACCGGAGAAAAGTGATGGTGCTGAAATTCAGCTGATTCATAATTCCCCGGGTCTATTCTGTCAGCCCGGGTAGCCGGATTACTTCAGGCTTTACATTCAATGATTTCATCAGCAAATCAAATTCACTTACCTCAGGGGTGCCGGCAATGGCATAATCAGCCGGCAGAACCACGATCCGGAAAATTTGATCATAGGCTTCTGATACCCGTAATGTGCTGAAATCAAGAGTGCCGTCCAGAAAAATCCGGACATCCAGAAAAGTGTGATCGTAACTGTACTGCAATATGCCTTCCTCCAGTACCACAGTTTGCGGGAGTAAGCGCCAGACATCCAGAAGTTCTCCGCTGTTGTCTTCTGCCTGTTCCCAAAGAATATAAACCAATACCACATCGCTTTCATAAACGATGAGGGATTCCGGGAATTCAAAATAGAGACTGTATTCATTTTCCGGGATAAAATCACCTTCGATCTCAAATACTGAACCGAGAAACGATTCACCGTCAATCCCGTCTCTCCCCGGAGGACCGGGTTCCCCTTCACATGCAGTCAGTATTGTCATGACAGCAAGTAGTAAAATTCCTGTAAAAGTTTTCATAGCTCCACGTTTTAAATGCAAAATAGTTATTATATCTGAGAAATAACAACATTAGTGCCAACCGGACAAAACAATCAGCGTTTTTATATCGTTTTATCCAGAGGTTTTGCCGTTACTGGAAAACCATTTTTTATGGTATGCGAAGGTTTTTAATCCGGATTGTGTCTTATATGAAAATTTTACACTAAATTTTATTCATTTAAATTTGAAAGTCATGAAAAAATCTGGAATTTTTATTGTGTTTATTCTCCTGGCTGCCGGTTTGGCAATACTCAGTTCGTGTGAAAAAAATGATGCGCAGGAGATGGTTTCAAAAACATCATCCAAAGATTATCTTGCTCTTTTAGCTGCTTTTAATCTTGATTCGGAGGAAATGATCACAAGCGGTGATGAAAATGATTTGAAGTCTGCAGAATCATTGGGATGCCTGACCGTTATTATTCATGAAAATGAAACAGGAGAATTTTGGCCCAGAAGCTGGACCCTCGATTACGGCACGGAAAATTGCGAAACTTTCCGTGGGAACCTGCGCAGGGGTAAAATTCACTTTACTCTTTCCGACTGGTGGCGAAATGAAGGTTCTTTTCGTGAAATCACCTTTGAAGATTATTATTTCAATAATAATAAGCTGGAAGGGACCAAAACCATTCTGAACAATGGAGAGAACCAGAATGGGAATCTTACATTTACCAGAAAAGTGACCGATGGGAAACTGGTATATGCCAATGGCACTGAAATGAGTTGGGAATGTGAGAAACAAAGCGAAATGGTTGAAGGTATGGAAACCCTGGTTTTTGCCGATGATGTTTGGTCTGTAACCGGTTCAGGATCAGGAATTAATATTGATGGGAAAGCCTATGGTTTCCTGATCAGTTCTCCCTTAATGTATAAAAACGGCTGCTTTTGGCCAATCAGTGGTATTGTCGAAATTTCTTCAGGTGAAAGTCTGATCGTATATGATTATGGCAACGGGGAATGTGACAATAAAGTTACCGTTACTGAAAATGGAGAGACAGAAACGGTTGAGCTGTAAAACGAAAG
>JAFGBL010000314.1 GCA_016933115.1 Bacteroidales bacterium
GATGATTTTGCAAATTGTATATACCTATGAAGCAACCTGAATTTACCCGAATCGAGGATGGCATCGCATGCCGGCGAAAAGTGGTAAACATCATCGGCAATGGTGATACCAACATTGCTCTCGTTCAAGGCGCCGGCGTCGTTCAGTCCATCGCCGATCATCAAGACGTGTTTGCCCTGCTGTTTTAGATTTTGAATATAATGTAACTTATCGTTGGGCGACTGATTGAAATGCAAGCGTTGATTTTTAGCGAATAATGGCAACAAGTTGGCCCGCTCTGCTTCATTATCACCAGTGAGTAAATGAAGATCATAGTCTTTTGACAGATCGGTAATTACGTCTTTTAATCCGGTCCGGTACCGGTTTTCAATTTGATAGTAACCCAATACCCGGTTGTCGTAAAAAACATAAACCCTGGTCTGAAGCCCTTTTTCCTCCTCCTCCTTTCCTTTTACGAATTTGGCAGAACCGATATTGATTTTTGTTCCTTCCACCTCCCCCGTTATCCCGAGCGAAGGTATTTCCTTGAAATTTTTAACATTGTAAAGTTCATCTCCTTCCAGGTTTAAAAACAACGCAGTGCTTAAAGGGTGGGTCGAATGGCGCAAAAGGGACCTAATTTTCCTGGTTTGCTCATCATTGGGGTGTTCACCGAAAAACTCCACCTGTATCGATTTGCTTTGGGTAATGGTTCCTGTTTTATCGAAAACAATCGACTCGACTTTATATAATTGTTCGATAACATCGGTTTTTTTAAGGTAAAATCCACGACGACCGAACTGTCGCATGGTGCTTCCGAAAGTAAACGGCACCGTTAAGGCCAATGCACAAGGACAAGCAACGATCAATACGGAAGTGAAGGCAAATATGGCCAATGACGGCTCATGGATCAACCAGTAAATGCCGGCTGCTGTTGCAATAGTGAGAATGATCAGGGTAAAATACTGGCTCACCTTATCAATCAACACCTTCATTTTTGATTCTCGTTGGCCCCGCTTATTTTCCTGGTTCCAAAGTTGCGTCAAATAACTTTGCTCAACATTTTTGGTTATTTCGAGGATGATGGAACTTCCCACCTGCCTTCCTCCGGCAAACACAGGTTCACCGATATTTTTTTGCACAGGCATGGATTCGCCCGTCACAAAGCTGTAATCAATATTTCCGCTACCTTCCACAATTTTTGAATCAGCAGGTATCAATTCCCGGTTTCTGACAAGGATTTTATCACCCGCTTTTAGCTCCTTAAGCGGAAGGACAATTTCCACTTTCCCTTCAACTTTGGTAACCGCTACCGGGAAATAGGATTTGTAATCACGTTCGAAAGAAAGAGCCTGGTAAGTTTTTCCCTGGTACCACTTGCCGATCAGCAGGAAAAATATCAAACCGCTCAACGAGTCGAGATAGCCGATACCGGTGTTTGTGATAATATCATAAGCACTTTGAATAAACAATGTTACGATCCCAAGGGCAATGGGCAGGTCGATACTGATAATTTTGTGTTTGAGGCTTTTGATAGCTGACAGATAGTAATCGTTACTGCAATAAATAACTACCGGAATGGAGAGAAGCAAACTCAGCCATCCAAAAAAGCGCCTGAAATTATCTTCGAGTAGTTCACCACCCGGCAAATATTCAGGGAAGTTATACATCATAACGTTCATCAGAACAAATCCGGTAATGCCTATTTTCAACAGCAATGTTTTATTACTTTTAGATGCCGGTCTTTTATCCAGCTTATCCAGGGTTATCTCCGGAATATAATGGATGGAGGTCAGCAATTCTACTATTTTGCGAAGCGAAAGTTCCTCTTCCTTGAATGTGATATAAACTTCCTTCCTGGGAAAATTAACGGATGATTGAATAATCCCGGGATGGAGGGTGTTCAGGTTTTCGAGCAGCCAAATGCAGGAGGCACAGTGAATGGCAGGAACAAAAAATGTCACCTTACCAATGCCGCCATCAGAAAAATCGAGCAGTTTATCGCGGATTTCATCCAGGTCGAGGTAAGCAAATTTATCGCCCATATCCTCCTCTTCAAGCCGGATACCGGGCATTTTTTCAATCTCATAATATTGCTTTAATTCTTTCTCGTTCAGTATCTGGTATACGGTTTTGCAGCCGTTACAACAGAACGCCATATCCTCCCAAATTACCGGGTGACGGCCACAATCCTCTCCGCAATGCACACATGGTTGACCCATAAATATTTTTTTCAAAATTAGAAATTTCTGAAAGGAATCTACTATGAAATGACATGATTTGGATTTTCATGAGAAGATATAGCTAACCAATTGAACCCAGGCAATACAATATCATGAGAAAATTACGACTAAACCTGGCAACCAAAAAACCATTTCGCCTAAGTACCGATAGATGAAATTTTTTCTGAACACTGACTGAAAATTGATTACGAAAAATAAAATGACAGCCATCAAAATGTATATGATTGACAAAATGCGGATTCGGGTAACTCCACCGGTAAAAACCAAATAAATATTTACGGCCACAATAATTATCAGCAATGAGTAAACAACTCCGGTGGTATTTAAACTTCCAAATCTCACGGCAAGTGTCACATGCTGATCATTTTTGTCGGATGTCATCTCGTAAATGGAAAACAACATTATATCGGCCAGGGCCAGCAGGAAAAATGAAACGATCAGAAATAAAACTTCACCACTGACCGTAAAATCGAGTAATACCAGAGGAGCTCCCCAAATGCCACAAGTATAAATCGATGCCACCATGAACTCCTTTTGCAATAAAACGGTTTTTCTGCCACCGATCACAAAGACAAAAAACAAATACAAGATTGCCACAGAACCAAGGATAATTCCAAAAATTAATACTTTCAGGTCCATCCACTGAAGGGTTATTGCCAGGTTGGCCAGGACCAAAATAGCAATAATAAAAAACAGAATCCTGCGGTTGTGGTAATGAAACCAATGCCTGTAAGTGTGGGCATGATATTTCAACTTTAAGCCATCCACCAGGTGATCGAGGGTATAAAGAATCCAAACGGTGGTAGGTAATACAAACCAAAAAGCAGGGCCCGGATTTGAACTTAATATATGTACAACCATCAGGGCACAAAAAATGGAACCCAGAACAACATCGATACTCAAAGTATGGAGAAATTCAAAAATTCCTGGTTTTTTTCCTTCATATTTTATTGCGCTCATTGTTGTGTATATCATTCTTTCTTTATTATCTTTGCTAAGTTAACATTAATCCTACATAAACATGCCCAACCAAAGCAAGCTTTTCTTGATATTTGGTTTATTCATTGTATTCCTGAACTCGTCATGTACCGATAGCGGTCGGCAAGTAACCGTAAATGAAGCAAGTTCCGAATGGAAGTATTTTGGGTTGCAACCTCCCGGTAATACCCCACAAATTTTTTCTCCCGATATTATCTCCACTTATCATAATGAACGGGATTTCACCATTTCACCATCCGGGTCTGAAATGTTTTACAGCATGGTGCTCCCCAATAATACACTCAGTGTGATCCTATATCTGCACTTTGATGGATTTTTCTGGTCTGAACCTCAGGTTGCACCGTTTTCCGGTCAATACAGTGATCTTGAACCATCATTCACTCCTGATGGGAAGAAAATATTTTTTATATCCAAAAGGCCGCTGAATAAGGAGGATACAACCGAAGACTGGAACATTTGGTACATAGAATTAACGGATAAAGGCTGGTCGCAGGCCTTTGCCTTAGGGCCCGAAATCAACACTGAAAAGGATGAATATTATCCGTCACTCACGGAGGACAGGACGCTTTATTTTACAGCCATGCGAGAGGACACCCGGGGTAGCGAAGATATTTATTTTAGTAAACCTATTGACAAGGGATATTCAACACCTGTTAATTTGGGAGATTCGATCAATACAGAAGGCTATGAATACAATGCATATATCACACCTGATGATTCGATCCTGATTTTTGGGGCGTACGGCAGAGATGACGGCCTGGGAGGAGGCGATCTTTATATTTCATTTAAAAAACCGGACGGAACCTGGACAAAATCGAAAAATATGGGTAAAGGGATCAACTCCGATAAGCTGGATTACTGTCCTTTTATCACGCGCGACAGACAACACCTTTTCTTTACCAGTCAAAGGATCGATCCTGAGTTAAAAATTGTTTCACGAAAGCATTTTGCGAAGGTCATACAATTGGCCGACGGGATTGAAAACGGCCTGGGAAATATTTATTGGGTTGCATTTGATCCAAACAATTGGAAATAATTACTTTTGATACATATCTGATCCGGTATCAAAAAAATTCCCGCACTTTTTTTAATTTCGTAATGTTGAAGTTTTATTTGATTTAAATATGAACCGGCCAACCACTATATTGATTTGTTTACTATTTACAATGGTTGGGCAGGCTATGTCGCAGGGAAAGGTACTGATATTACCTGATACAGTTTATATTTATTCCGATCCCGACTATGAATTGCTGGTTTCTGCCCTGGAAGGTGACACCCTCAGGGTAAAAGCTTTCCTCGAATTGGGAGCAGATGTTAACACAACCTCTTACAACGGAATCACTCCATTGATGTATGCAGCACAGGAAGGGCACCTGAGAACCGTTGAAATACTGATCGACAGCGGCGCCAATATCAACACATTACCCGAAAACCACATCAGCGCTTTACTCGGAGCAACCATTGCCGGACATGTTTATGTTGTGGATACACTGATCCTGAACGGAGCCTACATCAATACAACTTCTTCGGAAGGAGTGACCCCGGTGATGGTTACTGCTGCCTATGGCTATCCTGTTATAGCGGATCTTTTGCTTTTTTACGGAGCTGATCTGAGCATGAAAGACTATGAGGGAAACACTGCCCTGCATTACGGTACTTACTACAACGACTTCCAAATATCAGAATTGTTTATAAAAAAAGGGGCTGATGTTAATGCGACCGATTTGGAAGGGTTTACGCCATTAATGATCGCTGCTCAATATGGATATACCGGCATGGCCGACCTTTTAATTCAAAACGGGGCCGATCCGTCAGTAACAAATGAAAATAACCTGAATGCCTTGTCGCTGGCAGTCATCATGCGGCGGTACGAAACTGCCGATTATCTCATCCATCAAGGAGCGGATGTGAATCACAACATATCGGAAAACATTAACCAGATGACGCTGGCTGGGGAATATGGCGATAAAACCATTCA
Source organism: Bacteroidales bacterium (assembly GCA_016933115.1). GTDB lineage: Bacteria > Bacteroidota > Bacteroidia > Bacteroidales > JAADJA01 > JAADJA01. The sequence goes on from JAFGBL010000314.1 coordinate 5,200, forward strand.
AAAAATGCTGCTTGAAAATGGCGCTGTTCATAAACGCAATTTGTGGTGGAAATGGATGTCGGTAGGTTTGGATATTAACGGGAATGCAGATGATTTCATGCTGGGCGGCCAAATCACACTTTTTGAATCGAATTATGGATTTGAATTACTTGGAGGATATAAAACAAGGCCCTGGACCAGAAGTGTGCTATATGAAACCAACGATCCGAATGTATTATACCAGTTTTGGGAAAAGCGGTCGGTGATCAATTTGGGCATCGAAAAATCATTCGAAATTTACCGCTATTCTTTTTATGATTTTGGGGGTATTGCAGCCGGTATCAACGGGGCTTATTCCTATGGGAATTTCAGGGGTTCGGACAAAAAGCCCGATGACAAGTTTTTATTTATACCAACTGCGGGACTGTTCTGGAATTTCAACCGGGTGAATGTGAAAGTAAGCTACGAATACATGAAACTCAAAAACACCAAAGTTTCGCCACACAGGTACAATGTGGCCTTTAGCTATAAATTTAATTTGTCGAAAAATAAAATAACATTGAAAAGTGAACTGCCGTTTTAAAAATTGACAATTTCCAATTCATGATTAAGAGGATTCTATATATCATTCCGGGCCTGATCTTTATGCTGCTATTGAACCAATGTGAGCGAAAGGAGCCTGTTGACCTGGGAGAATTCAATTGTGACGAATGTTTCCAGGAAAAACCCGAATGGGGTTCGTTGATCGTTTATGTGACCCTGAATGATGAGAATCCAAAAGTACCATTGGTGGTTTATATCGGCAATATTGAGGATGGCAATATCGACTGGTACGATACTGCTGACACCAGGGAATATTATGTTCCTGTAAGACCGGACAAATATTATTCAGTCAGGGCTGAATACAGGCAGGGCAGCAAAACCATTTATGCGGTAGACGGGGATAAGTTCAAGCTGAAATACAACAACGATGGCTGCGATGAGCCTTGTTATTATTTCAAGGGCGGTTATTACGACCTGCAATTGAAAGAATGATTTACCAAAAGGGAAAAAAGGATTATTTACCCAACGATTTATTATTTGGAACTTTTGTCCCGGTCGCTGAAATAGCGCATAAATTGCACCCTTTCATAAACCGAAGGATTGCCGGCATTCACCTGGCTCAATTTTCCCCTGAAATCGTCGATTGTCTGAAATTCATGATTGATCATCCATTTCTTCAGGTCCTTTAACATATTCTGGATTTTTTCAGGACCATTGTTATATATGGTGGATACGACTTGAACTGCCTGTGCGCCTGCAAGCAGTTGTTTAATCACGGCTTTCCCGTCATGTATTCCAGTGGAGGCAACCAGGTCGCATTTTACCCTATTGGCCATAATGGCGATCCAGCGCAGCGGAATGACCAGCTCATCCGGGTGGCTCAGGACATTGGTGGAAGTGACTTCCATTTTTTCAGTATCAATATCAGGGCTGTAAAACCTGTTGAACAAAACGAGCCCATCAATACCCGATTCCGACAGTTTTTGGATCATCAGCGCCAGGTTCGTGAAATAATAACTGATCTTAAGCGCGATGGGGATTTTCAATTTGTTTTTAAGTCCGTTGATCACATCGAAATAAAACTTTTCACTGTCTTCGGGTGATTTGTTGATGTTGCTGGGAAGCACAAAAAGGTTCACCTCCAGAGCATCGGCACCGGCCTCCTGCATCTGGTATGCGAAGTTGGTCCATTCGTGCTTCGACGAGCAGTTAACACTGGCGATTACAGGTATTTCAACGGCTTTTTTGGCGGATGCGATCAGATCAACATAGCGGTTCAGGTTTTGATCCTTAATGCGATAGTCGAGGTAATCGAGAAATTCATCCTTGTATCTTTTGGGCGCTTCTTCAGCCACTATTTTTTCATATTCAAGGGTTATTTCCTCCTCGAAAATCGACTTTAATACAACGGCTGCCGCACCGTTTTCCTGTAAAGTTTTTACTTTTTCGGCCGAATCTGTCAGCCCTGAGCTGCCGACAATGATGGGATTTTTTAAGGTAAGCCCTAAATAGCCGGTTGTTAAATCTATCATAATTGAACCTTTGATTAATTTTTCAGGATGGCAAATATAAGAAATAAAGTTTCACAGCGAAAAATGCCGGAATAAACAAAAATTATTTTAGACAAAAATCCGTAATGCGTTAAATTTCTTTTGCTTTAATCAAACTAAATTTTACCGATAACATTTCATTAATTGTTTTAAGGTGATCGACTTCTTTTTGGAGTATTTCAATTCTTAGTTTGAGGTTTTGGTTTTCGGTAAGGAGAGCATCATTGATTGGTGATTGGTGATCCCGATGGCTATCGGGAGTGATTGGTGAATAGTGATTAGTGATTGGTGAATAGTGATTAGTGAATGGTGATTGGTGATTGGTGATTGGTGAATGGGTAGCCGAGGATACTAAGGACAACGTGGGGGATAGAAATATAAATTTATTGGCGTAATGTCCGAAGCCGAGGACGCTACGGACAATGTGGGGGATTGCGAGGCAATTTCCTATCAGTTTACACCGACCTTTTTTACGAGCCACGAACGCTCGAATACCCCTGAAACCCGCATGCACTATACCATGTGTTGTGCTTATGCGGCTTATGCAGCTATCTCAATTCCCGTTTTTTTAATTTCAACAACAAAAGGATTCCCTGAATTAAAATCCTCACGAGATATTGGGTGTGGTTCAATTCTAGAGTCAATTTTTGAAGCAAGAAGCATCAATTGAACTTGAATATCGAATCGCTTTGAATCATCCAAATTTGTAAAAATCAAGGCTATATCAATATCACTATCATCAGTTGATTTTCCTTTTGCAAAGGAACCAAATATATAGGCACTCTCAATTTCAGAATACTTTTCTTTTATCAAATCAAGATATTTAGCTACTGTAATATCAATGTTTTTATCCATAGTCTCATTTCTTTTAATTTGTTTATCCATTCAGCAGTAAATTCAGGGGTACATTGATTCTTAAAACTCTTTTTATAGTCATCATATCGAGTGTTGATATTGAATGCAGTAATTGTCACAAGTTGCTCCTTCACCTTATCGGTTAATTCTAAATCAGTTTTCTCAGCTAATCTCAGTAGATTATGAATAAAAGGAGGATAATCTGATTTCAGCTTTACATAATAAGCTTTCAATAATTTTTCAATCATCAAATGACCAATGAAAAGCGACCAACTATATTTCTTGGAATCAAACATCACGGTCATGGTCTCAAAATCATCATCCGAGCCATCAATCCAATATTTAATCAATTTATCCTTATTTAAATCATTACTTTCCATAAACTCAAAAGTACAAAAAATATCAGAAATCTATGTTTGTCAATTTGCAGAATGTTTTTTGCCATTAAGCACAACGGCGCTTGCGCAGGGGCCTTGGCGGAACACTCGCGCTATTTGAGCTTTTTCTTTTATGTATATTCTGCTCCTCCGGATTTGAAATCCGGAGGTTATTAACTTCGGGATTTCAAATCCCGAAGAGCTTTTCTCTGTTCAAAACAAGCCCTGAATCAATCATAAACATCAACTTCATTTAGCATTCAATGCTGAAGCGGGTAAGGCATGCCCGTTACAAATTAAAACTGCCTGCATGCGTTCTTCTCAACCAAAAATCATGATTGCAAACAGCATCCAAAAGCACAAAAACCTGCAATACTTCAAAGAACGTCGAATCTGTTTATCTCCGAAAAATTAATAAATCCTTCGTTAAGTACATAGATATAATCCGATGGATGTAGTTCAACACCGACTCCTCGCTGGGTCTTGCAGACCGCTCAGAGTCCTATTTATTACCGCCTGGTGTTCTATCTTCCTGTCTTGTAAACCATTGTCATTATTCAGTTTTCGTGTCATTGGCATCATATTTACTGTCTTTTCTGTTGGCTGGTGTGTAAGCGTTTTTTGTTTTTTTAAGTGTCAGCAAATTTTTTAAAACAATTTCTCTCGGTGCGTTGGCTTTGCAAGCTCTTTGACAAAGCTTTGGTTTGAGCGTCTGCCCTGTGAGGCTTTGGCAATGTGCTTGCAATTGTTCAAAGATAATCTTTAACTAAAAAATAGGTAAAACATGCACTAATATATGCAGCATTTGATTTATCAGAATCAGTTTTATCTTTTTCAGTATAATCCATTACTGATTTTATTATTATTGGAGTTACAATTTTGTTATCTAATAATTCAACACTTTTAACAACGCCATAACTTTCCATATCAACACCTTGAGTTTCTTCATCAAAAGATGAAATTGTTGACTCTAAATAACCATCTGTTTTAACTACAATATTACCACATGCTAAAGTTTTTATGTGAACATTAATTTTTTTGCATTTTGTGGTTAATGATGGAACATTAATGTACTGTGTAGTGGTCTAAAAAAACTGGACAGGAATTTTTACTTTTATAATTTCTGTCAATATGAAAAAACAACGAAGAACATTTAGTGCTGAATTCAAGGCTAAGGTAGCTTTGGAAGCGATTAAAGAAATCAAAACGATTTCGGAATTAGCCCAACATTATCAGATTCATCCTAACCAGATATCCTTGTGGAAGAAGGAGATTTTAAGCAATGCAGGAAAGGTGTTTGA
>JAFGBL010000041.1 GCA_016933115.1 Bacteroidales bacterium
CTGATATTAAATGCTGCAATAAAGAGGGTGAATTATGGAGGGGCAAAAATCAATGATTTTGAAATGGATGTGAATTCCGATGGTAATGGATTTAATTATAAAATTTCCAGTGTGAGTGTTTCAATCTCGGAAATCCAGCTGGACAATATTCTGATTGAGGGAAAACTTGAAGATGAGACAATCTTTGCAAACATTTCCTCAAATAATGAAAAGCAGGATCGCAAATTCCTTATTAAATCTCAAATAAAAAAACATGAAGGCAATTACCGACTTACGATCGATCCGGAAGATTTTTTTCTTTTAAATAAACAATGGGACCTTGCGGCCGCTCATTACATTGATATCGGGAAACAAGGATTTCTCATACATCGTTTTTTGATTAAAAATTCTGATAGCCAGATAAATGTTGCTTCGTTGCATGACCAGTTCAATGACGATCTGAATGTTTCGATCAGGAATTTCAGGCTGGATGACTTTTCCCTTTTGATGGAAAAAGATTCAACCATGGTAAAAGGAAATGCGGATGGAAATATATTGCTTAGGAGAATCGGCGAAACTTACGGTTTAATAGCCGATGCTGAAATCACCGATTTGTTCGTATATGATAATCCTGTTGGAAATTTAACATTGAAAACAGAGTTTGCGGAAGCTGGGAAAATTGAAATCGAGGGCATTTTGTCAGGTACAGAAAACAATCTAATTGCGAAAGGTAACTATATCCCGGGCGGGGGCGATAATACCATCAGCATTGATTTAGCTATTGAATCGCTTGCCATGAAAACTGTTGAAGCATTTTCGCTGGGGCAGCTTAAAGAAACATCAGGAATGATTTTGGGCAACCTTTCAATTCAGGGCAAGTTCTCCGCGCCTGAAGTAACCGGAGAACTCGGGTTTAGTAAAGTAAGTTTCAATCCTGCCTTTCTGAACAGCCGTTTAGATCTGAAAGATGGAACTATTCAGTTTAATAAGGATGAGATAATATTTAATTCCCTTACCCTTCTCGATATGTACCGGCACACGGCCATAATTGACGGAACTATCCAGGTGGAGAAGTTTAAGAACATCATTTTTGATTTAATTGTGAACACGAATGACTTCCTGTTATTCAACACAACAGCGAAAGATAATAAGGAATTTTACGGCAGAATGATCATTGACAGCAAGATAGACATAAACGGCCCGATGGCAATGCCGGTTATAGATGCAAGATTAAAAATAAAAGAGGGGTCGAACTTTACGTTTGCTGTTCCCGAAGGCAGGCTTACAACCGATAAAGGAGAGGATGTTGTGGAGTTTACAGATTCCCGTGTGATTGACCCGATCATGCGTCGCTCAGAGGAAAAAGATGTACAAATAGAATTATTCAAAGGCCTGGACATCTCCTCTGTAATAGAAATTGACAAGCAGGCAACTCTAAAGTTAATAATGGATCCGGCTTCAACCGACTCCCTGGTGGTTAAAGGTGAAGCTGCGTTGAGCTTTTCGCTTGACCGGAGCGGGAAGTTGAGTATTACCGGCATGTACATTCTGGGTGAAGGCAGCTACCAGGTTACACTGCAATCAGTAGCTAAAAGGAAATTCGATATTGTTCCCGGCAGTACGATCACCTGGAACGGCGAGCCTACTGAGGCGGAAATATCCATAAATGCAGTATATTCTGTAAGGGCCTCACCCTATGACCTCGTGGCCGGCCAGATGACGGCCTTAAGCGAAGCTGACAGAGGGGTGTATAAGAACCGTTACCCATTCCTGGTTTTTCTGAAACTTCGCGGAGCAATCCTGAATCCACAAATGAGTTTTGAGATACAATTGCCACCGGAAGAAAAAGGGATTCTGGGTGGAGTTGTCAATCAGAAATTGAACCTGTTAAATGAAGATGAATCGGCTCTGAACAAGCAGGTGTTCGCATTGTTGGTGCTGGGCAGGTTCATTCAGGAAAATCCCCTTGAAACAGAGTCCGGCGGAGCCTCATCATTGGTTCGTTCCACGGTTGGGAGTATCCTTTCATCCGAATTAAATAATTTCAGCTCTAAAATATTCCCGGGAATGGACCTGAATTTCGAAATACAGTCCTATAACGATTATCAAACCGGACAAGCCGAAGGAAGAACGCAAGTTGAAATAGGCTTTAAGAAGCAACTGTTTAATGAACGGTTATCCATTCAGCTGGGAGGGACAATGGATGTTGAAGGGGAAAAGGCAAGGCAAAATACTGCAAATGATATAACAGGCGATGCCACAGTTGAATACAAATTGACAAAAGACGGCCGCTTGCGGCTGAAAGCATTCAGGCACAACCAATATGAGGGCGTAATAGAAGGCCAGTTGGTCGAAACCGGGGCAGGAGTCCTGTTTGTGCGTGATTTTAATATGTGGAAGGAACTCTTTAAGAGACCCAAAAAAACAAAAGCACCTTTGAAAACCAAATAATGGCCATGTCACGATCAATCCTGAATAAATGCTTAATTGCCATTGTCTGCATCATAAGCTCAGCATGCACCGGCATGAGGTATCTGCCTGAGGGTGACAAATTATATACAGGCGCGAAGGTCGAAGTGGAATCACAGGATGAATTAAAAAACAGGGAAACCAAAGCCATCAGGAAAATGGCAAAGGATGCAGTACGCCCAAAACCGAATAAGACCTTCATGGGGATGCGTCCACGGATATGGATGTACGAGAAAGCCGGTGAAGACCCAAAGGGCAAAATAAAAAAGTGGCTTAAGAAAAACGGGGAGCCGGCGGTATTGTTGAGTAATGTAAAGCCCGGCCTTACATCGGAGATCATCGATGCAAAATTGTTCAATATCGGGGTATTTAAAAGCCGTACCGATTATGATATCATCGGGAATAAACAGACGGCCAAAGTAATTTATACAAGCCGCATCCATGAACCATATTTCATAAAGGAAATTCTCTATTCAATTTCAGATGATAGCTTAAGCCGCCGGATCCTTGAGGTAAAAGAAAAATCTCACATTAAACCAGGTAAAGATTATAAGCTGGAACGCTTGAAAAACGAAAGAACCAGGATAGATGCTGCCTTAAAGGACAGGGGATACTTTAATTTTAATCCGGATTATTTGCTTTTTAAGGCTGATACATCCGGCCTCAATCATACCGTAAGCCTGAACCTGACTTTAAAAGACAGTCTTCCTGAAGGCGCACTCACTGTTTATCGCATCCACAATGTTTTTGTTGATCAGAATTATTCCCTGGATGCCGATCCTGCTGAAAAAAAAACAGATACGATCAGGTTTGACAATATCATATTTCTCGGTCAGGAATCGGATATGAATATCCGGCCCAATGTCATCTCGAGGTCGGTATACCTGAGGAAAAATGAAATCTATTCAAGGAAAAATCATTCGATCACTCTAAGCCGCCTGATGTCTATGGGCAATTTTAAATTCATCCAGGTAAAATTTGCCGACAGCGACACAACCGCACCGGGATTTTTAAATGTGACCATCTTAATGACGCCCATGCAAAAACATACATTCAGGGCAGAAATCGAAATGGTTTCAAAATCCAATAACTTTATGGGGCCGCGAATGAATCTAAGTGTTCTTGACAGGAACACCTTCAGGGGAGCTGAGCTGCTGGACTTTAGCATGACCGGTTCATTTGAGGCGCAGCTAAACAGTAAAATCAAAAACTCATATTCATACTCATGGAATCCACGGGTTGAATTATCTCTGCCGCTCTTTCTTTTTCCGTTCCTGGTGAAAGGGAAAAGCAACATATATGTACCTAAAACAAGATTCCTGCTGTCATACAACTATTTAAAAAGGGTTGACTATTTTGATATGCAAACTTTTGAATTCCTGTTTGGTTACAAATGGAAGCATAATGTCAGGACAGAATTTGAAATAAATCCGGTTCATATCAGTTATTCTTCACTATTTAACGAAACTGATAAATTCAAGGAATTACTTGAATCCAACTATTATCTCAGAAAAAGCTATGAAGAGCAGTTTATATCGGGAGGCAGCTTGTCGTTTACTTATAACGACCAAATGATCCCCGGGAAAAAAATTCAGAATTTTTTCCTTGGCACGGCAGAGATTGGAGGAAATGTACTCTCATTGGCTGGAATAATCGCCGGAAACAGGATATCCTCAGATAATCCGGCCACCATTGCCGGATCTGTCTACTCCCAATATGCAAAATTGAGCCTTGACGGCCGTGCATATTATAAATTTACCAGTAAGCACAAATTAGCGCTGCGTGTCTTTACCGGGATAGGTATTCCCTACGGTAATTCCTCAACCCTGCCATACATCAAACAATTTTTCAGCGGCGGCCCCAACAGCATACGGGCATTTCAAATCAACTCGCTGGGCCCTGGATCTTATCAGCAGGATACCGGTCAGACAGGGTTTTTACAATTGGGGGGTGATATAAAACTCGAAACGAATGTTGAGTACCGTTTTACCATTTACAGGTTCTTAAAAGCCGCTTTGTTTGCTGATGCCGGTAATGTCTGGCTGTCGAAATCAAATTCTTCGGAAAAGGGCAGCCCCTTTGAATTAGCGGGCTTCGCTGATGATCTGGCTGTCGGTGCAGGCGTGGGTCTGAGAATTGATGTTTCCTTTTTTATTTTAAGATTTGATCTTGCAGCGCCATTGCGAAAGCCCTGGCTGGACCATGGCCACAGATGGGTTGGAAACCAGATGAGTTTTGGCGATCCCGCCTGGAGAAAAGAAAACCTTGTTTTAAATGTTGCTATAGGTTATCCCTTCTGATACGGCAAGATAATGTGTGAATAATGTAATTTATTTGAGTAATTGTGTAACGCTTTTCAATGGCTGACGGCTGATCTTTGCCAATAGAAACAGTTTAATCATCATTAATAATAAAAATCATGAGTACGGGAAATATTTTATTGGGTGTTGTAGCAGGAGTTGCCATCGGTGCAGCATTAGGAATTTTGTTCGCCCCTGACAAGGGTTCAACCACCCGCAGAAAAATTGCAAAAAAGAGCGATGATTATGCCGATCAGCTTTCAGAGAAATTCAACGAATTCATTGAGAGCGTGACCGAAAAATTTGAGAAAATGAAAGAAGAAGTGATCCAAAAAGCGGAAGCCGCCGATGAAGAAGTTAAAGCGGAAGCGACTTCAGCAGTCGGATAGGAAAATCACAGCTTTAAAACATAAATATGGAAACCCCTTTAACCTCAATTGAAGATCTGTTTGAGCCTGTCGAAGCTTATGTCAAAACGACAATTGAGCTTTCAAAGCTCAAAATACTGGATTCCGCAACTATAGTAGTAACCTCAATCCTGGCCAGGATAGGCGTAATCAGTGTGATATCCATGTTTATCCTTGTTTTAAGTACCGGGATTGCTCTGTGGTTGGGGGAAATTCTTGGCAAAGTTTACTATGGGTTCTTTATTATTGCCGGATTTTATCTGTTGGCCGGAATTGTTTTTCACTTTTTTCTACGTAATTGGATAAAAGGGCCTATAAGCGAAATAATTATAAAACAAGTGCTTAAATAAAGCATATCATGTCTAGAATCAAATCAGGATCTGATCTAAAGGATGCAATCCGCCAATTGGAACTCCAGCA
>JAFGBL010000042.1 GCA_016933115.1 Bacteroidales bacterium
GGCCTTGCTTATAACCATGAATTTCCCCTTGCCTTCAACATTCATTTGTTTGCAAAAAGCAACATCTATCAGAAAATTAAACACCTTTGTCCGATTGATTTTTAGTAGAAACGTTATCTGGAAATACAGGAAAACAATAGCATAGAAAAGTAAAAAAAATGCCATTGTATGATCAACCTTTGACATGGCTTATAAATTAAGTTATTCTATAAGCCATAAAGATAAGAAATTAAGGGGCTTATGTCAAATTTATTTTACAGTTTGATCAATTTGATCATGTGTATCTCTTCATTCATTTTGAAAATACCGTAATAAACTCCCGTGGACAAGTTCTGCAAATCAATCTCCAAAAGACTGCTAACAGTTGTTTTCATGGTTCTATTCAAAAATATTTCACCCCATCCATTGGTTATCAGAATCTGTATCGTTTCGACCGGTTTCCCAACCTTAACAAAAAACTTTTCTGAAAACGGATTGGGATATACCTCTACTGTATTTTCCTCTTGTTGAGAAATTGCTGTATTCCAATTCACATAAATGACCAGTGGTTCTGAAAACTCGCTTTCACCGCAAGCATTCACTCCTTTTACCCGCAATTCGGCGCTGTAGCTGTTGGCCTGGCTCCAAAAAACTTTTATTTGATTGAGGGTATCCGTTTCGATCAAAACCCCAACATCATTCGGTGAAAGCTCCCAAATGTATTCTTCCGCGTTCTCCGAACTGGTTTCATAAAAAGTAAAGGGTGTTTGGGAAGTCACCACATCGGTGGGGCCATCGGGCTGAGTAGGAACAACCACCGGATAATCTACCCTGATATAATTTGATTTGTTTGTAGTATTGAAATTTGTGCCATCCGAAATGGTAAGGCTTACATCAAATTCACCCGAATTTTCATAAAGTACCATGGGGTTCTGCCCGGAAGAAGTTTCAGGATCACCGCCTTCAAATGTCCATTCCCAGGAGGTGATGTTGCCTGTTGACTGATCAGAAAATTGAACAGTCAGACCTTCACAAATATCAACCTGGGAAGCATAAAAATCGGCATTGAGAACATTGGCATCACGGTAAACGCCGTCGTGTTGGACATTGTATTGTAAAACCGGTAAAATGGACAGGGTCTCATCGTAGGGTTCATTCACATTCCAGAGGTAATAATAACCATTCCCTGAAGTAACATTGATCCCTGCACCTGAAAGGTCAAGTATTCCGTCGTTATTAATATCTGTAGCAAACGGATTCATAAAGAAAGTAGACTCCTGCACTTCCAGCGGCCAACCTTCCATGGGTGTTCCATCGTGATTGTAACCGATATAATTGCCGTCTCCGGTGTTTTCATCCCACATCAGTTCTATTTGTCCGTCCCCATCCAGGTCAACCAGTAAAATCTGGACATTGATGGCATTCATCGGTGGAGTTGGCCAACCGGGTAAAAGATTTCCGTCCTTGTCCCAAACAAATACCTTGTCGGCAGGTGAACCGCTCAAAACCTGGTCTCCAACAGCAATATCCAGGTTACCGTCTCCATCAATGTCTCCAACTGACGGTGGGCCGTAAATCCAGTATCCGGTATATTTTGGCCATCCGGGGAATACTGTACCGTCGTGCTTAAGAATGTGGACAGCTCCGTTACCTGCAGTCAATGAATGATCGCCAACAATGATCTCCCTGTTGCCATCACCATCCAGGTCAGCCAGGACAGGCGATGAATATGAAAACACCCGGTCATTTCCCGGTGTATATGGAAAACCATCCAGGACATTTCCAGCGTTATCAAAAGCATAAACACTGTAACACGACTCTGCAACAATTTCGGGAATGTTATCTCCATTAATATCCCCCACTGCAACCGCCGACGCTGGGATATAATCAAGGGCTACAGGAAATCCGGGAAACGGAGTACCATCCCCGTAATATGCACCTACATAACCATCCGGATAATCCCGCTCTTCCACGATAATTTCCAAAACATTGTCACCATCGAGGTCGGCAAGAACCGGAGTTTTAGTGGGACCGCCGGCCAAAGGTAGAGGAAAACCGGTAATGCTTGTTCCATCCTTTTTAAAAGCATACAAGCTGCCAACACTACCTGAAGCATTGCGACCGGAAACAACTACCTCCCCCTCACCGTCACCATCGATATCACCATAAGCGGGTGCACCGTCAGGATAGAGCGAAACGGAAGCCGGCCAGCCTGTTACAGCCGTACCATCAATATTCCATGCATAAACTTTGAGCCCAATGTAATAAACTATTTCCAGTTCAGGATCATCATCCAGATTGCAATATATTCCTCCCCGATTGGATGAACCTGTTTGATTTACCGGCCAGTTGGGGTAAACTTCAATGGGATCAGGATTAAAGGATTTTTCCAGCTTATTTATAAACTCTCCGTCTACAAGGATATAACCGGAAACATCCGGCAAATAACCAACCTGGAAACCTGTATTCAATTCACTGGTATGAATTACTTTTTTCTGGGCAAAAGAGTTAAAACACAGAAACACCAGCAATGATAAAACCAAAAGTTTGAATATTTTTTGCATGGAATAAATTTTTTGAATTCAGACCAGTAAAGTTAACAAAAAGAATTGATGATCAATTGCAGGACAAGAAAAATAAAGTGAAGGTTATTTGGGAATAAAAACAAAAAACCCGCCGGAAAGCGGGTTTTTTATAAATAACTGGAACCGTAAATTATCTTAATACAACCTTTTTAATGACATTGGTTTCCTTGCCTGAAATACGCAAAAAGTAAACCCCTTTGGCAAAACCGTTCAGGTTTACATCCTTGCTGTATAGCTGGCCGGTTGAAATATTGTTTGCTTCAAAAACCACTTCATTCAGCGCATCAAATATTTGAACATTTACCAGGTCATTTATTTCCAGGTCGATTTTCAGTGTGAAGTTACCATCATTCGGATTGGGAAAAATTGTGACACCCGAAGCATCAACATTTTCACCGATACCGGTGCATGGATCAACAACAATTTGTTCCTCTGCATAATTTTCACAAGTGTTGGGATCAACGTATGTATAGGTAATCGTATGGGATCCAACTCCTGCATCTGCCGGATAAAACCAACCATCAACTACACCCGTACCTGAATAGGTACCACCTTCCGGCCAACCGCCTGTAAGCTCAAATGCCGGTTCGTTTTCACAAACCATAGCGAATGGTTCAAGCGTAACTTCCGGTAAATAAACGCTGATGGTAATTTGGTTTGAATAGGAACTGGTTCCGCATTCATTTTCAGCAGCTACCTTTAATGTAGCTTCGCCGAGGAAACTTTCCGACCAATCAACAGTGACACTTGATCCACTACCAGATACGTTTCCTGCTGATGCAGGATCAAGAACCCAGTCGTATGATGTAGCACCTGTTGAACCGGTAGTACTGTATGCTGTTGAACTCCCCGAATTTGCACAAACCATGGTTGATCCTGAAGGTGTTCCCGGGGTACCGGGAGCAGTATTTACTTCAATGTAATCATAATAGGTCTGTGACATAGAGCTCGATCCATCGGAAATCGTCAGGGTAACATCGAAACTTCCAGCAGTATTGTAGGTTACATCCGGATTTTGTAATGTTGAAGTAGCCGGATTTCCACCTTCAAATTCCCATTCCCATGAAGTAATGCTTCCAAAAGAGTTATCCGTAAATTCAACAACTGAACCTTCGCACACCTCTGTTTCGTCAGCTTCGAAAGCGACTGCCATATCTCCCTGTAAAATTCCGAAGAAATTAAGGTACTGATACATCAATTCCTGTTTGGTAGAAGGGCTGGAACCGTCGTCCAATCCACCGAATTCATGCGATGTCCCAATGGTTTTATAGTTGCCGGCATCATATGCCACGGCCGTCCCATAATTGGGTGATTGATTTTGTAATACTTTGAATGCCGGTGCAATCTGTGTCAGGCGATCCATATAATTATTTTCACCTGAATAACTGAATGACATGCCGGCAGTAAATGTTCCTGTGAGTCCCTGAACGGTACTCATGTCGGATGAACCGTCATCGGTACCTTCAATATTGAACATGGAATGAGCGGCAGTTTGGCTGTCGTAAGCCCAGGTATCACCTCCTTCCATATACAATGCACCTCCACTGTTAAGGTAATTGGCAAGGGTTTGGCCCTCAGAACTTGTCAGGACATGATTGGATGAATAAATTCCCAGACAAACAAAAACAGAAGAATATAGATTGAGATCGGCAGGGAATGAACTCATGGACTCATAAGCAACTCCGCAAGCATCGATGGCATCACCCATTTCAGGAGCAGAGCTATTGTTCGGATCCAGGTTTAATACCAGAACCGGAATTTGACCGACAACAACACTGAATGCACCGCTTCCTGTAATACCCAGGTCGGCTTCGATATCAAAGGTAAAATCAACCATATGACCGGCCGGGGTTGATGGAGAAGCTGTCACGCTGAAGGTTCCGTTGGCAGTATTTCCGCCTTCCAGATCACCATACTCGAATTCACCGTCATTGATGGTCATCATCGGATCACTTTCCGTCAAACTGCCCAGGATACTGAAAGCCCCGGAAGAACCAGTATTTTCAATTTCGATGGTGATATCCACAGTTTCACCCGGATCAATTTTACCATTATTGTTACCGGTTGGGTCGGAAATGGTGAAATCAACATATCCCAGCACCGGAGCATGGCCGGGGATTGAGAAATAGCTGGTCCAGACGTTTGTACCATCGGTTGCAGTTACTTCTAAAGAAACATTGTGATCGTCAGGAATATCGTTCGCCACATCATAGGCAAATCCGTCGGTTACTGTAGCAGTTGCACCGGCAGCAATATTGCCATAATATTCCGTATTATCGGTAATTGAAATGAATTCATCAGCCGAATTGATGGTAACGGTAACGCCACTGGCAACCGTAACCCCAACATTTTCCACAGTCAGGCTCAGCATATTGGTTTCACCATAATCCATCAAACCATCACCATTGCCGTACTGTGTGTCGTTAATTGTATATGATTCCCTAACAACATAAGGGCCTGAAGGAGGAATTACATCCACCAGGCTTTCATACCTGTAATAGTTTTGTTTGGTAACAGTAACAAGCACCTGGTCGGGAGGCACCTGGCCCGGAATCAGGATAGAAACCGGAGCTCCGATACCTTCTGCAGTACCGATAATTTCACCATCTACAGTAAGCGCGATCAGTGATCCTGAATTGGCTGATACATCAAAACTGGTAACGCCGGCATACAATATCGGGTTGTGTACGACGGTTAGATTTTGAGGCATCTCCGAGTATACAGTCATGAAAGCATCACCATGGTGATGGAACAGGTTATAAGTTACCTCTTTGTTATCCGTATTGTAAGGCCAGTCGCTTTGCTGAAGGAAATATTTCCCTGCGGCATTGGCAAATGCGGGTAAAACGCCGCGTGATGCCGGTGTCTCACCATAGGTAGGCATGAAGTCGGGCCACATATTGTCATAAGCTCCCCATACATATGCATCATTTACAAACGAATATGATACTTCAGATGCAGCAATGATTCCAAGTGCTCCTGAATTTTGTCCGTTATAAGTATAACGGTGAAATTTTTCGGAGAACACTTCACTCGAATAGTTATATTTTCCGGTCAAACAGTTTACCGACCAAACAAATGTAAGATCAGTATTGTGCAATCCGTTGATATCAGAACTTGAATAATCGGGTTCTCCCCAACCGGTTTCACCACCATGATCGCGGTGTTGCATCATGAATGCACCATTGTTGATTGCATTGTTCACTGCGGTTGCATTACCTCCCGTCCAACCACCAAGTGTAGAAGGTGATGCAGGTATATATCCCAATCCGTTAGGTCCGAAATAATCCACCACGGCCGCTGTATTTCCATAGGTTGTAGTTGACCATTGGGTTCCCGGAGTACCCGAATAAATGGCATTGATACGTTCCGGATCTTTCCCGTGAACCTCGCGCCAGTAACCGCCAACTATTTCGGAACAAAGCTGGAACCAACGTTCGGTTTGCCAGCCGCAGGCAGTGATTGGATGGGTATAATAATCGGGGTTGGTAGGGGGTGTACGCTCGTGGTCCAGGAATTTGGTAACCATCACTTCAAGTTGGGCTTCGTTCTGTGCAGTCATCCTGGCAAACACGATGTCGGGCATATCATTTTCCGTAACATCTGCATAAATATTGTCCGATACGCAATAGCTGTCCCAAATGGGAGAAATCATGGTGTTGGTCATATTGGTACCATAATCACCGATCAGCAATACGGCTGCCGGAACAATGTCCCAGTTATAGTATGCATCATCAATATAATTTTCAATGGCATTGGCATTGTTGCTTCCAATCTCATCCAGTGTGATCACCTGGGATTGAATACCCTGAAGAGTTCTGAAATTGCGAATTGTATCGGCCCAGGCCTGGAATTCCGTTCCGGTGGGCGTAATGATCAGGTATTCACAACCGGTATCTTTGCCACCCTTGTATGATTTGTTATAATCGACTTGAGGAAGTGAACTGAAGTTAAGTAACATATCTGACAATAATGGATCCCACCAACGGCTGCGCAGGCGGTTCTCACCAAACTGCCCGTTGCCACCTTTAAATGTTACCTCGATCTTAATATCACGGTAAACGACCAATTCCCTTGTTACCGGATTGTACTGAAACGGTGTAATTCCAAGCATCACAACGTCAACTCCACGGATTACTTCAGAGGCAGAAAGTTGCACGGGATTTTCAGGATAATATTTATTTGCTGAATAAATCGACATATCCTTGTTGTATTCCAGCGGACCGTCTTCGGTTTCCCAGGGGATGCGGGGGGCCGGTGAAAGGTTTATTTCACTCAGCACTTCGGTTCTGTAGGAAACCACTTTGAAACTTGCAACAGAACCCTGCGGAATAGCCAGGTAACGGCCGTTGCCCGGAAGGTTAGGTGCTCCTGCGTTGTTGGGCAGAAATTCACCCGGTATTTCCAGGTTCTTCATCATCTCACCCTTAATCGATACATCATTTAAATTAAAACTGCTGATCGAATAATTGATCAAAACATATGATCCATCCACGGATTCAACACTGTAACCCTGATTACCCCAACTGTCGGAGTATTCATATGTGTCGGCAACTGCTTGCGTCCACAAAAAAATCAATCCCAGGAGGATGGAAAATATCCTGGAATAAACTTTATTCAAAGAAGTCAATAACCTTTTCATTTTGTTTTTATTAATTAATAAATTGATAGTCTCTTAATATAAGTCGAACCATATACCCCATTTGTCTATTTTCTCACAACGATTTTCCTGATATAATCGTTATTACCAATAGTGAGGTATACGAAATACAAGCCTTCGGAATAAGTATTCAAATCGATATCCGTGGCAAAACTTTCGTGAAGTTCAATATTTTGCTCCTCAAAAACCTGTACACCCAGGTTGTTCATGATCCTGAAGCTTGCTGATTCACCTGCTTCAGCACTGATCTTTATTGTAAAATTACCTTTATTCGGATTCGGGAATATTTCAATCTGCCTTCCGTCGACGATTTCATTTATTCCTGTACATTCCCCTACATAAATCATATCTTCTGCTGAATTGGCACATCCAAATTCATCGATATAATCATAAGTAATCGTATGTTCTCCTATTCCTGCCATATTGGGATCGAAATAATAAATACCATTATCTTCTATAACTCCGGTTCCTGAATAAATACCTCCAGCAGGCGTACCCCCGGTAATTTCAAACATCGGTGTGTAAATACAAACGCTGTCATATTCCAGGTCAAGAAGTACGTCGGGATTGGCATGGATCGTCACCGTGAGGATTTCCGACATTTCTCCTTCGCCACAATCATTCATGGCTTTCACCGAAATAGTGGCTTCGCCGGTAAATTCCATATTCCAGTTTACGATCCCTTCCGTTCCTTCACCGGAAATGGTTCCGGCTTCCTCCGGTATCAGGTACCACACATATGAAAGTGCATATTCGGCACCTTCGGTACTATAAACCGAGTTTTCGGGATCTTCACAGAATTCAGTCGGGCCCTCGGGGGTTGAACAAATGCCCGGCATCGGGGCAACATTGACGACGACAAAATCAGAAACCGTAAATGTTCCGTCGAATACTTCAACAAAATAAGTGGTTGTATCTTCAGGAATTACTATCGGGCTGGCTTCACTGGAGGTAAAACCTTCGGGATCGGAAGTCCAGGAATAGGTATAATTGCCTGACCCGCCGGTAACATTTGCATTCAGTTGTGTAGATTCTCCAAAGCAAACATCTGCCGGATCAGCCCAGACAGCCAATGTAGGAATGCTTTCGCCAACAGTAAGGGTAACCGGAACAATAACCATAGGCAAATCCGGGTCGGTATTACTGATATTCAGGTTGGCGGTATAAACGCCTTCTTCAAGGTCGGCTGCATCCAGTGTAACAAAGATTTCATCATTTTCGCCTGCCTGAATGGTTCCTTCTGTAGGATTTACAAGCAGCCATCCCAATACATAAACCGAATAATCTTCAACTTCACCATAGGTGGTCGTACCGCATGGGCTTCCGCAATCGGAACCCGACCATTTCATCCGTATACGCATGGTGGTTTGTCCGGGAATGGCACTGGTAGGAACAACTATGCCAAAGGTACCTTCACCACCCATATCAACTCCGCAATATACATTTTCACCGCTATCTTCAAAATCACCGTCATGGTTCCAGTCGATCCAAATTCCCAGGTCATCGGAAGAGTAATAATTACCGTTTTCTATTGTGATATCATAGGATTCACCCATATTTAAAAGGGTTGATTGGTCAGTATAATCAGCATAGCCATCACAGCCCGATACATTATCGATATCGCCAAAAATCACCCGGCTGATAAATTCATCGCATCCGCCACTGGCACTGCAATAGTCTTTTGGACCTTTACTAGTGATCTCCGGTGTAATATCATAAGATAACTCAAGCTCTCCGACATTTTCAATGTACATTGTATCGACAGTTGACGTACCTATTACAAGGTTCACATTGATGGCTTCCTGGCTAACTGCAATGTGCGGGTTTCCCCATTGGATTGAACCGGAAGCGGGGGTCGATTCTCCTTCATCATGCATGGCTGTTACCTGGAAACCGAAAACGCCATAATCCGGTAGATTATCGGAATAGGTCAGATCATTGGTTTCTCCCAATAATTGGCCATCGCGATACACATTAAAATGAAGGAAGCCCTCGCCATTGAATTCCCAGTTCAGGGTAATAGCGCCTGTTTCTTCATCCAATAGGATGCTCAGGTTTTCGGGCCTGGGCAGGTTATTGGTAACGTATGGAGATGTCCAGGTCATGAAACCATCACGGGTATCGGTCCAAACCGGGTATACATAACTTCCGCGTGCGCTGATCCCGAGGTAATCGCCCATATAACCTCCTGCGAGGCCGGGTATTGCTGTTGGTGTAAATGCAACGTCACTCACTTTAAAGTCTTCCCACGTTTCACCTGCATCGAATGAATTGGCACAATATACTTCACACTGGTTGCTGTTCACATTGCGGTCGTCATAGAAAATGGCGCTTAAAATACCGTTTTCAGGATCGCATGTGATCCAGGGGAAATAGTGTTCTTTTCCCTGTCCGGAAGGATCCTGGTTTATTCTTATCGGGGTCGACCAGTTTGAACCTCCATTTGTCGATTTGATCATATAAACATCGATATCGGAGCCGGTATTCACACCGGGAACACCGATATTAGCCCAGGTTATATAAATATATCCGTTATATTGACCACCGCTGATATCTACAGCCATTACCGGAAATGAATTCACCCGGTGGTTTTTTGAAGTTTCGCTGGTCCTGATTCCCCTGATATTGGAAATAATGCGGGTGGCAGTTGAAAATGTAGCACCGCCGTCGGTTGATTTTGCAAATCCAAGTGCCGACTCGTCCGAAGGCCATGAATCATAAATGGCCCAAACTGCATATACTTCTCCATTGGGGCCTGTTTGCAGGTTCACACCCTGGTTGTGGCTTCCGGCATTTACGGCTGAACTGATATTCATATGTGCTGTCCAGTTCAAACCCCCATTGGTCGATCTTACAAATTCAATTTCGCTGTCGTTGGCATTACCAAATCCGGTCCATGCACTGTAAACATTACCTTCATAAGCGCTGGAAGGACTGTTATCGATCCACATGTGGTTTTTATCCAGGATATTCCATCCGCCCGGAGGAGTTCCACATACTACGGATGTCCAGTTAACGCCACCATCGGTCGAATGGGCGACACCCTGTCCGTAATTGCTGTGGATAAATCCTACATACATCCTTCCATCCAGACTAATTGCCGTAGCGGGGTCACCGGAGTTATTTCCGCCTGCACCCTGTGCAGAGCCGCCCCAGTTCAAGCCGGCATCCTCCGAAATGAAATAATTTGCTCCATATAAATTGGATGCAGGAATACTGGTAGAGTTATTAGAATTCAATACCAGTTCGCTGTTCTCAGGAGAAACAAATATGGAATTTTCCGATTCGGTATAGCTGTCAGGATTGGTCAGCGGTACATCCGGAGAATCCTCCTTGGCCACAACGCTTTTGGCCGTAATCTTACTTCCGGTAAAAATGGCTGCCGGTATTTCTTTTTCAGGTTCAACAGAAACCAATCCTTTGGCCGCCATTTCCTTCCAGTATTTCATGTTATCGATACGGGTATCGACCGTTTGTGTTTGATTGTCCTTGGGTTTGGAAGGAAAGTTTTGTTTTTGGGCATATAAACCTCCAACCATGAATATTAATCCCATAAGGAAAGCAAGTGTAAATTTTGTGTTTTTCATGATCATTGAATATTGTTAATAATAAATTTTTTCTCAGTCTTTCTCAAAACTTGTTGATTAATAAGGAATAGCAACTATTGATGGATATTAAAATTCATTTTTTATAGGACACCGTTTTACCATTATTCGTTGCATTTGCTTCAACAAGAAGTTGAAGGAGGCGCAAATTTAATAAAATTAATGTCTCAACCAAAAACACTTGCATGCTTTCATTGACAGCCTCCCTAAATAGCGCATTCTGAAGCCGGGCCATGTGGGTTATGACTCATAATTTTGAAGAATATATTTAACCTGATCAATTCATGAAATTTATGAATTAATCACCGAAGGCTGATCCAGCTAAGGCTGGATAGAGGGTTAACCCTAGAAAAAGTTTGAAAACTTTTTAGGCCCTTAGCCGTAAATTGCTGCTAAAAGTGAAAAATTTATGAATTTTTTGGGTTAAATTTGTAGCATAAGCCAAAACATAAATACAGATATAATGATAGAAATGGCTATTTTAAAAAAAGTTTATTCATGGCACGAGTTTCAGCGCTGTTTCCAACTCTTCAGACTCGCCAGCAGGGTTGGTTTTAATTGTAAAAATGATGAATTTGAAGAAGCCCCAGCTAATTAAAAATCCAAAAATATAGGTTCTAATGATTGCAACAATATACTTAATTGCCTAGTATAAATGTCATTAATAAATTCCTTATGCAATTCTTAATATTTTATATATGTTTACGATAAATAACTCCAGATCGAGATCAGTGTGTGTACTGGTTTGTTTTCTAATTCTTATAATGAGCTGTAAGAAAGAAGAGAGTGACACTGTAAATTCAATCAGCGACAATAACTTTTATATGATGATTGGGACTTCCCTGATAAACTGTTATGTGGATATTTATAATCAAAACCTGGCAGGTAAACCAACCGGATCACAAAACATCACTGCTGACGGACCTATGGGAGGTACTGTTTTCATTACAGGGACAACTACCTATGACGATACACATGGAATTACAACGACTGATCTTCTCTTTGATTTGTATAATCTTAACTATACCTACACATATACCGATAATGGAGGCAAAACCTGGCAAACACAGCTCAATATAATTGGCAGCACAACCTATTCTGGCAGCTTTTCATCAGACTATACCAGCGTTAATCATCAATCCGAAAATTTACAAATCCATGGTACGGTTAGTTATGATGGCACATCCCGAATGATTGATTCTAATGGACCGGTTAACATCAACAGATCGAACAATACATCCGTGAATATTTTCGGACATGTTGTTTCCTGGTAATAATTAGATAAATTCAAGAAAACGTTTCACTGCTTTATAATTCAAAAGTAAATAAATCTATGATTGAGATTGAGGGTAAAGGCGGAATTGCCGGCCTTTGGATGGGGTGGATGTTGATGGCACACCCCCAACCCCTCTCGGCTTGCCGCACAGGCTATCCCACAGAGGGGAGATGACACACCCCCGACCCCTCCCGGCTCGCACTTTAGGCTGTCACACAGAGGGGAGGTGAAGAGCGAGATTGCAGGCCTTGGGGACATAAAGGCACGAGAGACGCAAACGCACAAGCCATTACTGGAACTCTCGCCTTTACTTTGCTATGGATTAAATTTGTTATTTATTTCAAAGGAAAGCAGAGGTGAACTTTAACACTCGCTAGGTTTTTGACC
>JAFGBL010000043.1 GCA_016933115.1 Bacteroidales bacterium
CTAACAATTGTTTTTATATAATATCCATTTGATATTAACTTTAAACATCTATTGCCAACGAATTAAAATTCAAATCATCCTCAAAAAATTTAACATAGAGAGCCAGTTCATAAAATGCTTTTAATAATCACATTTTCGTTCCCATGATTAAGGGGTGAATTTCCACAAAGATGCTTTTTGACCGGGCCAGTCAGGCTTGAATTTAAATGTTGTAGTACCCTCCAAACCATTAATGATAATAACACTTCCAAATCCAACCACCAAACCCAGTGTGCTACCCAATGCCCAGTATTTATATCGTTCGGTATCCAGTTTGCCTTCTTTATAGTTATAGCTGACATTCGGGGAAACAAACAGCGTAATAATCGAAATCCATATCAATGGCTCAACTATTGCTTCACCAACCGTATTTTGCCATTTCGGGTTTTTTACCTTCAGAAAATCAATATCTGCAAGCGCCATTTTAAGGCTGTTGGAATCTTCGGGCAGGATTCCCGGATACAAAGATGCAGGAAAAACAGTTTGTTGCTTGACGCCTGACGTGAATATACGGTGTGACTGAACTTCCTTTAATTTAAAACACAAAGTATCCTTCGTTCCTTTTAAGAAAAGGCCATCAAAATAGCTGAATTCTTTCAACGTATCAGTATTAACTAATGTATTGCCAATAGTAAACTGGGATTCAGGTTTTAACTTAATGGTCTTATGGGTATGTTTATCAATTCTTTGCACATCTACTTCCCATTTTTGTGACAGAACTGATTGAATTATACTTAAACCGAGAAGTAAAATCATAAATCTTTTCATGTATTAAATTTAAGTGAAAATTATTTAGTCAGGTTTTTAAAATCTTCATCTTCGTAAAGTGATCTGAAGTCCTCATCCGTCCGGGCATATTTCCTAAACGATGCTTCAAGTTCGATGGCACTTTTCAGATCGGCCAAAGCAATTGCTTTATCTCCTTTAATGCTGTATATACAAGCCCGGTTATAAATGCTTGTTGGATCATCAGGAGATTGTTCCAGGTTTTTATTGATGATGTTTATAGCTTCATCAAAACGCCCCAGCCTGGCCAAAGTTGAAGCTTTCATACCCCAAACGTCTGTTCTTGTTGTGTCAATTAATGTGTATTTATTAAAAGCCTCCAGTGCCTCATCGTAACGGTTCAGGGCATACAACATCTGTCCTTTTCCTATCCAGTTGGTTGCTTCATCCGGCTGGAGTTCTATAAGTTTTTCAAAAGCTTCGAGCGATTTTTGGTGATTACCCAATTCTGCTTCTGCAAATGCCTTATATAAACAGGCTTGTGTATTATCCGGATTAAGCTCGACCCATTGGTCAATTGCTCTGAGACCTTCATCCACCCGATCCGATCCAAAGCAGGTTGTAAGCCATCCGATGTATGCTTCTGCATTGTCAGGTTGCATTACGGTTACTTTCCTGTAAATATTTATGGCATCCTCGATTTTGCCCTGCTCTCTTAAATATTGAGCACTGTCAAGGAATATTTTCACAGTATCTTCTTTGGTATAAGATACCGATACATAAGTTATATTCTCATTTTCTCTGCTTATTTTCCCCTGGACAACCAAAACCAGGCAGAAAAAAATTATCGACTGGATGATCAATATTAGAATTATCTTTTTCATTTTTCGAAATTTACATTTTGCTTATTTTAATCTTTAACACAGCGAACCGATATGGCAAGACCACCCCCAACTCCATTACCTCGCTTGATCATAACCTGGTTCCAGTCCATATTGCGGAAATAATGCGCTGTAGTATGAGAACTCCAGAAATAACCTTTCCATTCGCCTCCCCAATATTCATTCTGTACAACATAACCTCCGGGAAGAGCTGAAAAACCAAAAGCATCAGTAGCACCGGTATTTGGAGACATCCAGTTTGTTGTCCCTGTTTGTTTCAAGTTCCCTCCTGCATCGGAGCCTCTCCAATCAATATTATCCCACTCAGGGTTTCCAATCCCATAATTGCTGTCAGCAGCTCCTTCAAGTACCTTCCAATCAGTATCGGTGGGAATATGCCAGCCATCAGGACAAATTCCCTGCCCTTGCGGCTCATAAGCATAATTCATCATCTCATCCCACTGATAAAGTGCCCCTGCAAAATTATTGCAATAGTACTCTCCATCAACTGGACAATATTTTTCGATAATATTGTTGTTTGTTTGAGATTGTGTAGCAGGAATCATTTCACCGACATTTAAATTTTCCTTAAACCAACATTGGCTATAAATTTGAATCGTGTTGTAGATTTGTCCTTCATAATCCACAGTTGGTACTCCAATACATGGAATGTTCGTAGCGAACTGAAAGGAATAGTCCATGTTGGTTGACGGCGAATCTGTTATCCCTGATTCACCCATTGATGCATTTCCAACAAATAACAACTGATCACCGGGATTAAAATCAAAATAATTTACGACTTGAATTGATTTAAAGTTATCTGTATTTTCGTTATTGACATAGCTGAGTTTACAATCATCGAGAGTTGATTTCCCTGCAGAAATCATTCGAATGGTTTTGACCGCACTTTTATATCTCACTGATACAAAATATACCTCATCGCTTCCGGATTGAAATAAGAAAACATTGTTTCCTTTAGAGGTCTTGAATTCAGCACTGTTTCGCTTTTGGCCAAGGATATTGAATACAATGATTTCAATAAATGCATCCTGAGCCAAACAGACAGTAAAATTTGTTGAACCTATAAAAGGATTAGGATAGTTTTGGAAAACCTGGAATTCATTTCCCGGATTCATGGATTGATGAAGCACAGTCAGGATCGTGTCGATTGTGATGGAAAAATCCGGTCCGTAAAGTATGGTGTCGCAACCCTGAGTAAGATTTTTGATCCAAACACTATCAAGTTCGACAATCTGGCCATTGTTGTCACCACTAAAGTTTAAGATGATCTCTCCATTTTGGGCAATCGCAGACTTAGGGTTCCCTAATCCGAAAATCAGTAATATAGAAATTTGATAAATAATAATTGTTTTCATAATAATACCTCCTTATTTTTAGTTCAGAATTACTTAACTTTGTTTTGATTTGATTTTGAGAAGTAAAATTAGATTGGATGGTTTTAAAGGATTTGAATTTCTCTTGCAAATCAACTGTAAATTATTATACAAGTTATTTTCTACCTATTGATCAACAATTTATTCAGCTTTGCAAAACAGGAATAAATTTCACTTTGAATTGTTAAAGCGAAAGATTGTGGCCACCATGCAGCAGTCCTATCCGGGTATTAATCCTTCTATCGATGGATGGAAAGGACAGGAGATCACCGATTTTCAGGAAGAACTGATTTCAAAAGTAAATGCCCAGATCAGTGAAAAATGGTTTTATAATCATATGAAATCCGATTCCGGGACATTACCCAGAATTGATGTATTAAACTTTTTATCGAGATATGTTGGATATACCAATTGGGATGATTTTATATTTAAAAATGGTGGGGATACGAAAAAGATCAGAGCTTTATCTATAAGGGAAAACAGATATTTTATTGTTGTTCCAATACTGGTTTTGATCATTTTAGGTTTGTTATTTTTGATATACAGGGTTTTAAATAATCGTGAATTTTACCTTACTTTTTACGATGCCCATACGAGGGAACCTATCATGGGAGAGTTGATTGAGATTAAAATCTTGTCTGACCGCGAATCACCTGTAAATTATTTGAGTGATTCTGCCGGCAATCTTGTGTTTAAAACCGATAAAAATGTAGTAAAAATGGTTATCAGTACGCCCTATTATCATACAGATACCATTTCACGCATTTTAAAGACTTTTAACAGAAGGCAAATTATCAGTTTAACACCAAACGACTACGCGCTGATCATCCATTATTTTTCAGAAAAGAATGTGGATGACTGGCAGAAAAGAAGAAATTTACTGAACAGGATTATTGATGAAAACGCCATGATTTATCAGGTGTTCGATGATAATAATGGGAAAGGAATGGAATTATTCAACAAAGATGAATTTATTGATAAACTGACCATGCCTTCAAGCAGTTTGAAAAATATTAAAATACTGGAATCAAAATTGACCAATGAAAAGATCATGGTGCTAAGGTTTCGGGTCAATAGAAGAGTTGAATGAATAGATTCTTAAAAATATCATCCTTTTTGCTATTATCCATGGTGCTTTGGGCTCCCTCCTGCGAGGATGAGGAAGAATCAGCCCGTAAGGAGATGGCCTTGTTGAAGGAAACAAGAGAAGATATCAGACAGGAATTTGAGTCGGAATACCTTAATGAAGCTTCACTTTTTGCCTATGAAGCCAATGCAAAGCAGAAACTGAGCGATTGTTTTGACTACTTCACGATTGTTTCTGATACTTTACAAAGTATTGCATTTCGAAAGAAAGCCGGTGAAATGATCGTCTCAAATTTTATTTCCACCCCCGTTTATTTAGATTTTATTGATACTGAAACAATCCAGGATAGTGCAGTAGAGATGAGGAAGATGATCAAATCGATTCTTGATAATGAAATCAGCCTTTCTCGTTTTTCCGCGGATTCCATATACGTTTTGGAATCCTTACAGAGAGTAAAAACTTCGAAATATGCCGGTAAACTTGGATTTAATTTAATTTTTTTAAACACTACTGAAACCGATAATAAAGATAGAGCTGTAGAATTTTACCTTGAGAAAGAGAAGAAGACCTTCGGTAAAGACACCCTTAATATTTGGAATATCAGATTAGGGAACTTATTATAGACAGGATGGTTGTATTTTTTGTTCTTAGTTCCTTTAATCATATTTGATGCCTGATATCTTTTTTATGTTATATGATTCTGATCATCCTGAAATTGCTGGACATACTAATTTCATTGAAAAATCAAGCAAACTAAGGAATTAATATAAGCTACTAATCAAAAGTAATATTCTCAAAATACTCATAATAGACTTTACTACCCAGGTATTTTCTTTTGTAAAAATATATGTCGCCAAGATAATCAATCATGAGAATTTCATTGTGAAATGAAATATTACCGTTTAAATTTCCCAACTCATCTTTGGAAATTACTTTTTTTGAGTACGGGTTAAAAATATTCTTGTCATGCTGTACATTCCTTTTATGGCCATTGGTCGGTATGGTAGTATCTTTTTTCAAGAGAACTATTTGTTTTTATGTATGTTTAATCAAAAGGATGCTAGAGTTTGACCTATTTGGTAAAGCTTTTAATTTCAATCAGGATCATCAAATTCACATTTAATTTCAATGAAGTAAATTGACCTTAACTGGTAGAAATGTGAATATGAATTATTGTCAGGTAACAAATAAGAGGGCAAAAGTTACTGGGATTTTTGTGTAATTCGTTTTTTCCATAGCTTGTTATTTAATTCATAATTTATTTAATTCATAAGTTTATCAGCGGAGAGGTGCAAATATTTACCAAACATAATCAATAACGCCAAATATATAAAATATTTAAATAATTTACAAGGGTTTTATGAATTTAAGTTGATACATTCAAAATCAGTGGAATTTATCTCATAACCGAAGGTGACCGTTCATAAATCAGCCGAGCTGATTTACATTCTACAATTCACGGCTCAAATCCAATGCTTGGAAATTAAATTGGTAAATCTGTATTCCTAAAACCATCGGGAGAATAGAGCTGAGGCATATGAGAAGGGATTCATGGGAGGATCATTTAAAAGCATTTTCCGGGAAATACAAAAAATATCCGTTTCGGAACAACATAGATTGCAAAGCAGGCACTGAGTAAACGGAGAAAATATCTGGTATCTCTTCGGCTTCTCAGTTGACTCTGCGGTTTTTTTGTATTGATAATACCTAATTCTCAACCGCTTCAATGATTTCTCTTTGAAAAGGTTTAAAATATTATGCATTCAGCGGTACACCGAAATGGTGGCAAATGACAACCTTTTGGTGATCCTGGAAAGGTGTTGATAAAAAATCGAAATTTAAAAATTTTACTGCTGAAAAATATCCTACTTTTGTCCTGCATGAATGGTGCACTCGTTCTTTAGGAAGAACAGTCTGAAAAGGGAATGCCGTGATCCCGATGGTTATCGGGAAATTCGGCAACAGTACCCGCTGCTGTGATCACCTTTAACTTTTTGAAGTCCGTACAGTCACTATTGGCCCACTGGCTGATGGGAAGACTTTCAAAAAGGGTGTAAGTCAGAAGACCTGCCATTGATGCAAAAACGTTCAAAGCTTTCGGGTAAAAAGCTGCGAGTTAATTGATCCGTCAAATTAACCACAGATTCATTCCTGTAAGTTTTGAGGTAATTAAATTTTTTATTCACCTTAAAACTTTAAAAATGAAAAAAATCATTGCGCTTTTGCTGGTTGTAACAGGCTTTGCCATGATCTCTATGGCACAAATTAGTTTCGACGAAGTGGCTGTTGACGCCTGGTATGGCAGTGGCGATCATGAAGTGATGTTTGTCGTTGACTTTGATTCCGATCCCATCGGCGTCGACAGCGCGTTTGCCTGGGGAATTAAATTTGACATTGATTCCATTTCAGGGGTGGAAATAATGGATTTGATCGCATTATTGAATCCCAATTTCTCTTACAGCGGCACCGGATTTCTGGATAATATCAGCTACACTACCAACGGTCAAAACTATACCAATCCGAATGCCGGCTGGTTTTCGATTCTTGAATCCAACGATGGTGAAACCTGGGCATGGAACAGTGGTATCCACGACAATGTCGGAAATGCACAGTGGTTTGGTATTGTCGTTATGAATCCTGATACCTGGGAGGCAGAGATCAATGTTCCGTTGCTCGAAACCGGTATTGAGAACCTGCATGCATACGATGTTAATGTTTTTCCCAATCCGGCTTCCGAAAGGCTTTATATCGATTGGGATCAGGAAGCTACGGTAAACTTAATGAACTTATCGGGACAGACTGTCTACAGTTCGTCGGGTAGAATTAATATAATCGATGTAACAAATTTTTCACCGGGGTTTTATGTTCTTACGATCGTAGTTGATGCTAAAACATCCATCCAAAAAGTCATGGTAAAATGAGGTTAAAAACGATATTTCTTCCGGTTTTATTAATTTTATTTTCAAATGTGTTTTCACAGTATCCGCCGCCTGCCGGGCAGGAGGGAAGCACTGCCATTCACAAGGATAGTGCAATATTTCTGAATTGGGCATCAGAATGTACAATTGAACCCGGGCCGATGGATATTTCCAATCCCGCTGCCGGTTTGGCAACCGCAGGAGAGCCTGGTTTTGCAATTGGATTTGCGGATAATCAAATTGTCTCCCTTGGAGATGGAGGGAGAGCAACACTCACCTTTGAAAAACATGTTTCAAACGGTGAAGGTCCTGATTTTGCCGTTTTCGAGAATAGTTTCCTGGATGATTTTCTTGAGCTTGCATTTGTGGAAGTAAGTTCAAATGGAGTTGATTTTTTCAGGTTTGATGCAGTGTCACTTACTCAAACAATGATACAAATAGAAGCATTCGGGTTGCTCGATGCCACAAAACTGCATAACCTGGCCGGGAAATATAGAGTTGAATACGGTACGCCTTTCGATCTGGATGAACTGGACGATGATCCGGCCCTTGATAAAAATCATATCACACACATTCGAATTATAGATGTGGTGGGCAGCATTAGTGATGAATTTGCTACCTATGACTCGCAGGGAAATAAAGTGAACGATCCGTGGCCGACACCTTTTGAAAGCAGCGGTTTCGACCTGGATGCTGTGGGGGTGATCCATGAGGGGTCGCAGTGGGTGGATGACAGGAGGACGCTATCCGCGATCAAGGTTTATCCTAATCCGGCAAGCGATGTTTTATTCATCGAATCTGGAGAAAGACCGGAAAACATCCATTTGCTGATCTGCGACCTTAAAGGGAAACCTGTTTTTAAAAAAGAAACCGAGATTTTTTCTGACAGGAAGATCGAAATTTCTCTTGATAACCTGGAGCCAGGTATGTATATTGGAACTGTTTTTTCGGACAACTTCAGCCATTCCATTAAACTGATCCGTAATTGACAAAACTGTTTCACATAGTAATTTTTGTATTGCTTGTAAAACCGGTTGTTTCCCAAATGCAGGTAGATACTGTCCTGACCCTGGAAGGTGTTGAAGTAAGCTCGGCCAGAATAAGGGAAAACACAACCGGTCAGAAAGTGATGCTTATTGACAGCCTGTTATTAAAAAATCATGAAAGTTCCAATCTAGGAGAAATCCTTGCCAAAGGGAGTGGAATTCAAATCAAATCATACAACAGCGGGGGATTGAGTTCTATCTCCTTTCGGGGGACTTCGGCGCAACACACTGGTATATACTGGCAGGGATTTAACCTTAACCAAATGAATACAGGTATGATCGATCTTTCCCTGATCCCGGTTTCGGGTTTCGACCGGGTGGATGTGCTCCCGGGAGGTGGTTCTTCTCTTTTCGGAAGCGGGAATATCGGCGGCAGCATTCACCTGTCATCTGAACCGGTATTTGAAAAGGAAAAGCTTGTGAGTGCCTGCGCCGCAGCAGGAAGTTTCGGTGAATATGAAGCTACGGTGGCAAACATCATAGCTGATGAAAAGTGGTTTAGTAAAACACTAATTAACTATGCTCAGGCTGAAAACGACTTTGAGTACACCGATTTCAGGGGACAGACCCAACATCTGGAAAACAATGCTTATTCCAGGTTTGGCGCTATGCAGGACCTGTATCGTAAATTTCGTAGGTCGGTATTGGGTGTATCGATCTGGTACATATCAATGGACAGGGAAATTACTCCATCAATGGTCGAAGTGCCCAGGGATATCGATCAATTTGACCTTTCTTTTCGTGGAATGATCAGTTATTTACTCGATTTGAATGATAAAGGTAATAGGCTGGATATCAAATCGGGATATTTTGATGAAGAATACCGCTATGAAGAAAAAAATACAGAAGGTTTACCGGTGATTGAAACACAGATTAAAACCAGGAAATCACAAACAGAGGCATCGCTCAGGCTGGTCATGAATAATCAGATCCTAAAAACCGGTTTGATCGGGATCGGCGAGTTCGGCGAAAGTGAAAGCTGGAACGGGGATGTATCGAGGCTCCGTGGGGGAGCTTACATGCTGTATACCCTTGATATCCCCTCGATCAGGTGGAGGACATCTGTCAACCTCAGGCAGGAAATTGTGGAGGGTTATACAATTCCCTTCACGCCTTCCATTGGTGCAGAGGGTGCGATTTTAAAATGGTTATCCGGGAAAATGAATTTCTCCAGAAATTTCAGGATACCCACTTTCAACGAATTATTTTGGGTTCCTGGCGGCAACCCAGAGCTGAAACCTGAAGATTCATGGAATGGTGAATCCTCTTTAATTTTTGAACCCCTAAAAAGCTCCAAAGTTCTTACACTTAAAGCAACAGGAACAGTCTACAGTTCATGGGTCCACGACTGGGTGTTATGGGTACCCGTATCCACCTGGAGTGAACCCCGTAACATCCAGGATGTTTGGGCCCGCGGAGTGGAATCTGAATTGCGTGCACAATGGGAATACAGGAAAATGATGGCGGGAATTTCAGGAGGATACACCTTTGCCAAATCAACAGTGGAAGAAAAATCCCTGGAAAATGATGCTTCTTACCACAAGCAACTTATCTACGTGCCGCTTCATACCTTCTTTGCGAACGTGAACCTGCAATACCGGGGTTTTTCGCTAAGTTACAATCACCGTTTCAATGGTATGGTTTATACTACGAGCGACAACCTCGAATCGTTGCCGGGCTTTCAAGTGGGAGAATTCAACCTGGTTAAAACATTTATCTTTGGAAAATCGAAGTTGCGGTTGCAGGCGGATATTAAAAATGTATGGGACGAAGATTACCAGGTGGTTCAAAATTATCCGAACCCCGGCCGTAACTTTAAAATTTCAGTAAAATATGAAATCAGATATCAATAAATTCTTTATTTATTCTTCGATCATTATAACGGCCGTTTTGTTGTCCTGCACGGATGACCCTGACATTCCCGAACCAACCGGCACCGGTTACCACGATGGTGTTTTTGTGATCAATGAAGGTAATTACGGTTCAGGTAGCGGAACATTGACTTTTATCAAACGTGACGGAACCGGCCTGGTGCAAAAGGTGTATCAGAATTCAAATACCCTGATGCAGTTGGGAAATGTGGTGCAATCGATGAATGTGATCGGCGACAGCGCTTTCATCATGGTTAACAATTCGAACCGGATCGTTGTCTGTCATAAATATTCGATGTTGGAAGCAGCCACGATTGAAGATGTCGAGAAACCGCGGTACATGGTTAATCTGAACGATGGTCGTTTTGCTGTTTCCTGCTGGGATAATACCGTTAAAATCTTTGAAACCAATTCATTATCGCAAACGGATGAAATTGAAACAAACACCGGTCCCGAAAAAATGTTACTTCTCGATGACCGGCTTTGGATACTAAACCAGGGCGGGCTTTCGGTGGACAGCACCATCACCATCCTTAACATACAGAACGGAAACAAACAATCCCTTCAAGTGTATCCTCGCCCCACCGGTTCTCAAGGGGATGCCGATGGAAATATCTGGGTGATGTGTTCAGGAAGGAAGGATTATCATCCCGGCGGTTTTTCACCCTCGCATTTGATCCGTATTCATCCTGAAACTCTTGATATTACTGCTGATATATCGATACAGGGTGGAGAAAACGATGCCTTTGACCTTGAAGTTGATTCGGATGGAAATACCTTATTTTATCTTTTTAAAGGCGATGTTTACAGTTTTGAGATCAATGATTCTGTGGCGTCATCTCAACCGTTTATTGATTACCTGGGTTCTTTTTACAGCCTTGGATACGATCCCGCCGATAATGCCTTATATGCTTCCGATGCATTGGATTATGCGCAAAACGGAGTGGTGTATAAATATGATGCGACTACCGGGCAACAACTCTTTAATTTTAAGGCCAGTATTATTCCGGGGGAGTATTATTTTTCGATACATTAAAACTGAAAACTCCTCCCGAAGTAAAATTTAATGAATTATTGAAATTGACACCCCTCCGTAAAACATGGTTCCGTAAACCGGCGCATACATAAATGCGGCGTCATCCAGATGGCGTTCATCCTGTACATAATTGAAAATGTTATTTACCCCTGCATACAGTTTAACCAGATTCAGTTTTTTTGAAATCCTGGCATTGAGAAGCATAAACGGATCGGTCTTTTTGATTTTCGACTGATCACCCAAATCAGGATCGATATCCTCGTTGTAATAGTCGATGTACATGGTTCCCTGGTAATTGCCTGATAAAGAAAATGTCCATGTTTTGGGGCTGTATTCCAGCCTCAGGTTACCGGTGGTGGTAGGAAACCTTGAAATATATTTGCTTTCCGATTCGTATAGTGTACCGATCCAATCTTCGCGCATGTTTTTATATTCACCCTGGTTGTAGGTTAAATCCACTCCCATATCAAGGTTTTTAGCAAGGTTAGCCATCACCGACAGTTCGGCTCCCCGTACAAATGCATCATCAATATTTTTCCACTGATAGTCGTAACCCAGGGCGGCAACCTCGGCGTCGGCATCGATAAAGCCGATTTTATCCTTCAGATCCGTTCTGAATAAATTGATACCAACCCTGATTTTTTCTCCATAATAATCGGCTGATAAGTTATAGCTCAGCGAGGTTTCCGGATCGAGATCCGATGATTTCCATACCCTCGGCGAACCGCTGCACAGGTGTAAATCTTCTGAAAACCCATAAGGAGCGCGGAAACCCGTACCTGCATTGGACCTCAACGTAAATTTTTCAGAGATTTCATATTTAACTGCCAGTCTTGGGTTAATGGCAGTTTCATCGAAGTTTGTTTTCGGAAAATTATCAGAGGCAAACACTTGCTGGTCGGCGGAATATTCTTCGCCCGAATGGTGATTATCGAATCTGACACCCGGAACGATCATCAACTTTTCAGTAATTGCCCATTCATCCTGGACAAATATTCCGAATTCCCTTGCTGACTTATCGGCCACGGAGCGATACGATTGACCCAGGTATAAGCTTGACTCTTCCACCACAATATACATCCCCGACTCTTCAAGTTTGTCGTAAAAAATTTGTAAACCGATAATCAGGCTATGCTTTCCCAATGTTGTGTTGAATGACATGGTGGATGTGATTGAATTTTCGTTTGCCAGGTAAGGCCGCATATTCCTTAAATCGGGGACACTGTCGTTATGAGTCACCATATAATCGCCCAAATACGAATCGTTCGTTGCATTGCGGTTATGATTGACATAAGCAAGGTTGAAATTAATTTCGGATTTGGTATTTATTATTTTACTGTAGCTGAGTGATGTTTCGTACCTGTCGGTCGTTATGTTTTCTGTCCCGTCAGTCAATGGATTCCGGTAATAGTCATCGGTCATTGTTCCACCTTCGCGCTTTTCGAAAACCGATTTACCGAGGATTGTAAGTT
Organism: Bacteroidales bacterium; assembly: GCA_016933115.1. Classification (GTDB taxonomy): domain Bacteria; phylum Bacteroidota; class Bacteroidia; order Bacteroidales; family JAADJA01; genus JAADJA01. The sequence goes on from JAFGBL010000043.1 coordinate 12,471, forward strand.
TATCATTTTTTAATAAGGCATTGGCAATATATAATCCAAACCCCAGATTGTTAAGGTTTGTCATGACCCGGTCAGAAACACCGTCTTTGTTCATTACTTCGTCGCGGGATAAACCCGGTCCGGTTTCGTCAATAGCATCTTCGGCATAGTGTTGTGCAAAAACGTTCAGTCCGATATTTCCTTTTTCATTACGGATGGAAGATGAAACATCGTATTTATTGGTTTTGTAATTTCCCAGTTGCACATCAAGCATGGTAGAAGGCTCAAACCCAGGCTCCTTTGTAACGATATTAATGGCACCTGCCACTGCACCGCTTCCATAAAGCGCTGAACCGGCACCTTTGACAACTTCGATCTTGTCAATATCCACCGTGCTCATTTGCTGCAGCCCATAAACCCCAGCCAATCCCGAATACATGGGTTGCCCGTTGATAAGAACTTGGGTATGTTCGGCTCCAAGCCCCTGCATTCGCACCATTGTGAAATTGCAATACTGGCACTGGTTTTCGACCCGCACACCCGGAATACCTTCCAAAGCCTCGTATAAGTTATTGGCATTTTTATTTTCAATGGCTTTGGCTGTGATCACTTCCGTTCTTACCGGAACATCTTTGATGAAATGTTCTGATCTTGTCCCGGTCACCACAATCTGGCCGAGGTTAAACACATCATCACCCAGTTTAAAAAAAATATCCAAAGCCTTGCCTTTTTCCATGACTACTTCCTTTTCCTGCGATTTGTAACCAACAGCCTGGGCCACTATGGTTACCTTCCCAACCGGAAGATGGGCAAGTTTGAAATGCCCGGTTCCATCAGCGACAGTTCCCATATTAGTTCCTTTTACCGATATGGTAGCATAAGGGATGTGTTCTTTTGTTTTTAAAGACTTAACATCGCCAAAAAGCATGGCATCGGTTTTTTCCTGGGCAAAAACTCCTGAAATTGCAGAAATTACGAGCAATAATAACATCATTTTTTTCATTTTACCTTCCGGTTTTTTTAAGTTCGTAACCGAAGGCAAAGGAATGTAGAACTCCAGTAGTGGTCAATCCCCTGAAATGAGGAAAAAAGACACGAAAAACTCCCGTAAAGTAGGGATATAGGAATTTTTTTCTTTTACAAATAGTCCAAAGGAATGATTTTCTTGGAAATGGCGTAAATGGTGAGCCCGGGCAAACTCCTGATGCCGGTTTTTTCGATGATGTTTTTTCGGTGGCTGATCACAGTGTGAATACTGATGTTGAGATTATCGGCAATTTCCTTGTTCGAAAAACCTTTCACCAATTGAATCAATACTTCGATTTCCCTTTCCGACAATTCACCCTGGTTATGATTGTGATTATGGTCATTTTCGATGGTACGACTGATTTTATTCACAATGACCTCCAGTGAATCGGTGATTTGAATGGTGTCGTCGAATTTGCCCATAGTTTCGCTGTCGAAGATCGAATAAATGAGACCGATCCAGGCAATTCCGGGAAACTGTTTTTTGATTTTGGAAAATTCCTGACTTTTGTTCTGCACGACGACCGGGTTGAGAATTACAACATCCAAATTTTCTTTGCTGCACAGAACATTTAATTCGTTAAACTCTTTAAGCCTGAAAAAGAAAAAGTGAATTGCATATTTTAAGAGCAGACCCGATAACCCCTCATAAACAATATCTGCAGGTTCAATAAACCCTATGTTTACCCTTTGTCTATGCATCGCTTTTTTTACTTTCTTCGTTGTAAACCAGAGGAATAAGTATTTTTTCTTCTATCTGTGAGTGAATGTTCAGGTCATATTCCAATTCCATCAAACTGAGAATTAATTTCCGACGAATCGAAAGTTCATCTGAAATGTTGATATGTTTGAGCAGCAGGTTTTTTAAATCTGTAAGTTTGGTTTCAATATCAGTATGATGCTCCCTGTATTCCTTAACCGAAAAAGCGAGTGAACCCGGTTTTTGGTCATACTGTGCAATCGTTGCAAAATAGGGAAATGCCACTTTGTCTTCGTAATCGAGGTGTTCAAGAACTTCGTTGAAATAATCGGTAAAGAATTTTTCAATAAGCCTAACTTCCTTATTCCCGGTTTTATCCTGTAATTTCCTGATGTAACCGATGATCTCGGGATATTTGTCAGTCTTATAATAATTATGGTTTTGCTTCAAAAAATGGATGATCACCGGGATATCTTCCCCCGATATAACATCTTTATCTTCAGGGTTAAATCCATTATAAAGATTGGCAAACAAGATGAACAAATGGACCGGTACCGAATACTCTTTGCAAAGCTGTTCCACCGTTTTCTCATGTACGGCAAAATCCATCTCCAGGTGCTCCATGAGCAGCAATAACCGAGGATTTTCGAGGATCAGCCCTGACATCTTCATGTTTGCCTTGATATAAATTTTATGTGTTTGGTACATTTTGCTTACACCTTTATTAATCGGGATAAAACTATAATTTTTTTGTCAATGTTAAATTCTTTTAATTATTGAGAATTTAATCTGAAAATTCATAGATTTTATAAATTAAGCAGGTTAAGATTAACAGAGATTGGTTGTGTTGATCGTTATTCCTTTATTTTTGCAAAAAAAATATTTCAATGAACGAAAAAGTAAACATCAACTGGACAGAAGATATGGCTTTCGAAGCCACCGTAAATGATCATAAAATTGTAATAGATGCAGTGGCATCTGTCGGAGGCAAGGACCGCGGCCCCAGGCCAAAACCATTGACTTTGGTTTCTTTAGGCGGTTGCACTGGGATGGATGTGGTTTCCATCTTGAATAAAATGCGGGTGAATTTTGAGGCATTCAATTTGGAGGTTGAAGGTGAACTTACCGAAGAACATCCCAAATATTACCATACCATTACCATCAAATATATATTCAAGGGAAAAGACCTACCGATGGATAAGCTTGAAAAGGCCGTGAACCTATCACAGGACAGGTATTGCGGGGTTACAGCAATGCTTTCAAAAGTTGCTACTGTAAAGCACCGGATAATTGTCGAGAATTAAGAGATGGATTTTAGATTGTTTTTTAATCAATACTTTCGATGATATCTTTCAACTCACTTAGGATCATTGCAGTGGCTCCCCAAATGGTAAATCCGTTAACTTCAAAGCAAGGGGCAAAGATTTGAGTCCCTCTTACATGTAGTGTTTTTTCCTTTCGTAAAGTTTCATCGAATAAGAACCGAATATCAGCCTCAATGATTTCTGCAACTTCTGCCGGATCGGGTTTAAAATCGGGACGGGAAGATGCATAGGCCAAAACAGGAGTTACGAGGTAGTTACTGGGCGGAATGTACATGTCGGTCATTTTCCCGATGATCGTAACGTGATTGGGATCAATATTGACCTCTTCCGATGATTCGCGTAATGCGGTATCGATAATCGTCTTGTCTGTATCCTCTACTCTTCCTCCCGGAAATGATACCTGTCCGCTATGAACGCCGTTATATGTCTGACGAAGGATAAATACGGTATTGATTCTTGCTTCGTGGGGGTAAAGTAAAATAAGTACGCCACTGGAAATGGCTGTGGATATATCATATTCAAATTTAAATTCCTGAAGACGAATTTTCGAAGCCATTCTCAAGTGTGCCGAATTTCCGGGTAATTGATACATCAACCTTTTGGTGAGAAGGCTGATTAGATTGGGAAAATGCTGCCCGGTCAAAAAATCGTCGGTTACTTTCACATCTCAAAATTATTACAATTAGTATTTGGGTTGTTAAAATCAATAACAATTTAATAAGTATTATGTCATATAATCAACCGAAATATTAAAATAATTCATATTTTTAGGGTTCGAAAAAAACGATAGAAATGACAAAGGAAAAACTAAAACCAACAGATCAGACAAAGGAACTCGAAGAAGATCTGCGGGAACTCATTTTATTCAACGACGACCATAATACTTTCGAATTTGTCATTGAAACCCTGGTTGATGTTTGCGGCCATGATCCTGACCAGGCAGAGCAATGTGCACTCGTTGCTCATTTTAAAGGGAAGTGCGCAGTAAAATCGGGAACCTTTGTGGAACTCAAACCTCCATATGAGGAAATGAAAAACAGGCAGTTAACCGTTTCAATTTCATAAAATATGACCTGGACCATTATCGGTGTATTAATTGGTGTTGGTTTTTTGTTTTTATTGCTGGAAATACTTGTATTACCAGGAACCAACATTGCCGGAGTTATCGGATTTGTTTTGCTGGGAATAGGAATTTGGCAAGCCTATGAAGTATATGGCGGGTTTGCCGGGACGATTACCCTGATGGGTACCATTTTATTGTCAATGTTTGCGCTTTACCTGGCGCTAAAGTCGAAAACCTGGAAGAGGGCTGCACTCAATAAAAACATTGACGGAAAGGTAAATGAAATTGATCCGGAAAAACTTAAACCCGGCGACAGGGGAAAGACCGTATCCAGGCTGGTTCCTATGGGAAAGGCAGTTTTTAACGGGGAATATTATGAAGTAAAAACTTCGGGCGAATTTGTTGACCCGGAAACGGAAATTGAAGTAGTAAAAATAGAATTCAATAAAATATTGGTTAAGAAAGTTTAAAAACATACAATTATGGAAACAAATGTATTTATTATCATCGCGATTGGTATAGCAGCACTGTTCGGGCTGTGGATAATTTTTTATTTTATTCCGGTAGGCTTGTGGTTCACAGCACTTTTATCGGGTGTCAGGATTTCGCTTATTCAACTGGTATTGATGCGTTGGAGAAAGGTTCCGCCTCAAGTCTTGGTCAGAAACCTGATTTCTTCGACGAAAGCCGGATTGAAACTCAACCGGGATGAGTTGGAAGCGCATTATCTGGCGGGTGGAAATGTAGTGGCTGTTGTCAACGCATTGATTTCTGCAGATAAAGCCAATATGCAACTCGATTTTAAAACGGCTACTGCTATTGACCTGGCCGGCAGGGATGTGCTTGAGGCCGTTCAAATGAGTGTTAATCCCAAGGTGATTGACACACCTCCGGTAACTGCCGTTGCAAAGGATGGGATCCAGCTTATCGCCAAAGCAAGGGTAACCGTTCGGGCCAACATCAAACAATTGGTTGGAGGTGCCGGTGAAGAAACCGTACTTGCCAGGGTAGGTGAAGGTGTTGTTTCGTCCATCGGTTCAGCTGAATCCCACAAGTCAGTTCTCGAAAATCCAGATTCAATTTCAAAAGTTGTGCTGAACAAAGGGCTTGATGCAGGTACGGCATTTGAAATACTCTCTATTGATATTGCAGATATAGATATTGGAAAGAACATCGGAGCTGTACTGCAAATGGATCAGGCCAATGCCGATAAAAATATTGCTCAGGCCAAGGCAGAGGAAAGAAGGGCCATGGCCGTTGCATATGAGCAGGAAATGAAGGCAAAAGCACAGGAAGCCCGTGCAAAAGTGATCGAAGCTGAAGTTGAAATTCCATTGGCAATGGCCGAGGCATTTAGGTCTGGGAACATGGGGATTATGGATTATTATAAATTTAAAAATATCCAGGCCGACACCTTGATGCGCGAGTCGATTGCAGAGCCGATTTCCAGTAAAAAGAAGGAGCAGGATAAAGACAAGGAATCCAAATAAGGCACTTCTTAAAATAAATATTTCAGGTTTATCGGATAAAATTTATCGGTAATGCACCGAAACTTTATTTCCACTCAATTGTAATATATTTGACGGGATTGATAATCCGATTTACACAAAATAAATTATTGATTTCCATGTTATTTTAACCTGGAAAAGTAATTTTACGGGCTAATTGAGTCTGAATGAGAATGTATTTTCGATGGATAACAATCATTTACAAAATAAAAGAATAAGTCAGATTTACAAGGAGCTTCTCGAATTGTGCAAACCGATTGCCAAAAGGGAAGATATACCAAAATTACGCAAAGCCTATACCCTGGTCCTTGATTATTTTCGTCCTGAATGGGAAAATTCAGGGGAGGAATATGTTTACCATTCCATTGAAGTGGCTAAAATTGTATTGCGCGAGTTGAATCTGGGAATTACCTCTGTTATCTGTGCACTGCTTCATAATATCATTGATGATAAAGATATCACCATTGGTTTTATACGCGATGAATTTGGGGAAGAAATAGCTGCGATTGTTGAAGGTTATAATAAACTATCCAAAATACAAACTGAAAAGATATCCATTCATTCTGAAAATTTCAGAAAACTTTACCTTTCGCTGGTAAGTGATATCCGGGTGATTTTTATCAAGTTGGCCCACAGGTTGCATGATATGCGCTTTTTTGATAAACTTCCTGCACACAAGCAGCAAAGGTTCCTGTTGGAGGTTCATCACTTGTATATTCCCATTGCCCATCGTCTGGGTCTGTATAATGTGAAAACTGAACTTGAAGAACTTTGGTTGAAGTACAACCATCCTGAGATTTACCAGTCAATTGCCAGGAAAATGCAGGAATCCAAAACCAAACAGAAAGTTTACATCGAGGAATTCGTTTCACCCATAGAAAAGGAGCTTCATAAGCAGAGTTTTCAATTTGATATCAAAGGCCGGCCCAAATCCATTCACAGCATCTGGCAAAAGATGAAGCAACAAAATGTTGAGTTTGAAGAAGTTTACGATTTATTTGCTATTCGGCTAATTATCGATACGGACATAAAAAAGGAAAAGGCGGATTGCTGGCGGGTCTATTCAGTCGTTACAGATATTTATACCCCAAACCCTAAACGTTTACGGGATTGGATCAGTACACCAAAGGCAAGTGGTTATGAGTCGTTGCATACAACCGTGGTTGGCCCCAATGGCAAATGGGTGGAAGTGCAAATCAGGACCAGGCGGATGGATAATATAGCCGAAAAAGGATTGGCAGCGCATTGGAAATACAAAGAAGGAAGCGCAAAACAGGAGCAGGAAGAATGGATGGACAAAATCAGGGAAGTGATTGAGAGCCCCGAGGTCGAAGCCCTGGAGAAAAACGACATTTCAAAAATTGAGCTCTATTCAGATAATATATTCATTTTCACACCTGAAGGCGATTTAAAAAAACTACCGGCAGGTTCAACAGTCCTTGATTTTGCATATGATATCCATACCAGTGTGGGCGATATGTGCAGCGGTGCCCGTGTGAATAACCGCATTGTTCCCATCCGGCACGTTTTGAAAAATGGCGATCGGGTGGAGGTGATCACATCCAAGAACCAAAAGCCGAAATTGGACTGGTTGAATTTTGTTATCACTACCAAGGCCAAATCCAAAATAAAAAGATCGCTGAAAGAGGAACGCTTCCAGGAAGCGGAAATAGGTAAGGAAATACTTCGCAGGAAATTGCGTAACCGCAAGATCGCATTTAGCGATTCCATCATCGATAAGTTGATCAAACAATACAAATTGAAGTCCTCTGTCGACCTATATTATTTAATTGCTATTGAAAAGATCGATCTTACCGATATTAAGAAAACAATTGAACCGGGTAATGAAACAATACCTAAACCAGGTGAAAAGGAAGAGATTCCTGCTGAAATTAAAGAAACAAGGGGAAAACACGGTGATAAGCAGGATTTCATGCTGATTGATGATGATATTGATAACCTGGACTATGAACTTGCCAAATGTTGCAATCCCATTTCCGGAGATGCTGTTTTTGGTTTTGTGACTGTTGGCAAGGGAATAACCATTCATCGCATCAATTGCCCAAATGCGAGGCAACTACTGACAAAATTCGATTACCGTGTGATCGATGTGAAGTGGAGAAAATCAGACGAAAATAAAACTTATTTAACAACCATTCAGGTAACCGGAACTGATGAAGTGGGTATATTGAACAATATTACATCCATTATCTCCCATGATTTTAAGGTGAATATGGTTTCAGTGAATGTCGATTCCAAAAAAGGCGGACGTTTTTCCGGCAGGTTTAAGGTAAGTGTGAAGGATGCCAGACATTTGGAAATGCTTATCTATAAAATTTTGAAAGTGAAAGGCGTGAAAAAAGCGGTCAGGTTGGAACCAATCGACGAATAGGGTGATGTTCTTAAAAAAATTAATTCCTTTAAAAGAGAAATCGTTTTATAAATTTACCATTTCCGGAAAGGTAAACCTGCCGGATCGTTTACCCGCTTTTATTCTTATTGATCCCAATGGGGTAAAACACCTGCTGCCTTCTGAACCTTACCGTTATTATGATTTAGAAAGCAAAACATCCGTTCGTTGTCGGATTGACCGGATAAATTGTAATGGCAAGATTTACCTGGAGCCTGAACACCCGTTTTACAAATTGGAACACGATTATGATTTCTCATTTGTTGAGACCAGGAATATTATGAACAGCTTGAATCAAACTGAAAAGATAGCCATTTTCACCGATCAGTCGGGAATAGAGATCAATGTTCCGGCGGAAGATGTCCCTGTTGGGTTAAAACACGGGGAAATACTTCGTGGGAAGGTCGTCAGGATTAAGGGAGGCCATGTTTTTGTCGATTTCAGGAAAAATGTAAATGATTTTAACCAAATGGCTGTGGGTAAATTTTATACTCTCACTTTCTCTCATTTAAAAACCTATGGTAAGCATCATGAATATTTTGTCTTGGTCGATGCTGAAGGGAGAAAGTTTGAAACCCGGTATAAATTCTATCGCAAATATGGCCTGCAACCCGGAGCAAAGGTTATTTGCAAACTGAAATACTCGGACGGACAATTTTTCCTCGAACCCAGGCATCCTCTTTATGAAATTGATAAAAGTTATGAATTTGAAGTCATTGGTAAAGCTTTCAAGGATATTTATCCCGAAGGAAAGGAAGTTATTTGGCTTTTAAAAAATGATTTTGGTAAAGATATATTGTTGGAAGACGAAGGTAATGATTTCGTTCCGGAAATTGGTACCCTGATTAAATGCAAGGTGATTGATATCATTAAAAGCGACGTAATTGTCACTACAGTCAAATGATTATGGCTTCTATATAGCGTTAGAACAAAAAAGCACTCCAATAAATTGAAGTGCTTTTTTATTTTACAGTGTTTTTATTTTACCTGATCACCAATCGTTCAGAGTACTCATTTGCCCGGATGATATAAATGCCATTTTCCAACCGGCTTAGATCTATTCTGGAGTTTTGGCCTGCAATCAATCTGGTTTCATAAATAATCTGGCCACCGATGTTAAAGATTTTAATCTCCTGATCATCGGAGGATTTATTATTGGTTAAGTTTATCATTCCATTTGATGGATTGGGGTAAAAGTTGAATGGTTTGTTTTCATTACTTTCAGCTATACTGACCGATGGAGAAGCCATAAAAGATGAAAGATGGATTTGATCACCGGTATTTTGGCCATTTCCGTTGGCTGCATTTACGGCGACGTAAAATCCTACATTTCCTACTGGTGCCGCTGGTGCGACCCAGTTGAAAAACCAGGCAGTTCCGGTATCAGCTAAAGGTACATTTCCTGCAGCAGTGTGTGTTACAGAAGTGTTGCTGTTAATCAGTTGTGTTCTGGATGGATCGAACAATTGCAGGGTGCCTACCGGATTTCCCGATTCATCCTCAACGGTAGCTTCGAACCCAAATTTGTTCGCATCCGGATCAACTCCGACAACCGTCATCAAATAAACCTGGCTTGGCTGATAACCATACAATACAAGGTCGCCGTTGAAAATCCAGAATTCTTCCTGGGTTGGAGTACCCAAATGACATTCCGTACAATTGGCTCCGCCGTCGCCGGGTGAACCTGTCTTATTTCCGGGAGACCCGTTATGGTACAATGTACCGCTTGCAAGTAAAATAAATAATACTGGTACAGCTAATACAAATAATAGATTGAAGATTTTTTTCATAGGAATTTTTTTAAATGGTTACAACTTAATTAGAAGAACAATTTTTCCAATTCTAATGTTCACTGGAAATTTATTATTTATTCAGACAGGGTTTAATGCAAAGGCAGCAATAAAATTATTGAATTTAACAAAAATTTAACATGGGCATCATTGCTCGGTCAATCGAAAGCCGTTTCCGTGAATATTTAATATGGAGATTTTTGGATCGTTTTTCAGGTATTTCCTTAATTTGGTAATGTAAACATCCATGCTTCGTGTCGTAAAGTATCCTTCTTCGCCCCAAATACTTTGCAAGGCCAGATTGCGGGGCAAAACTTCATTTTTATGCTCACAAAGCAATTTCAGCAAATCTGCTTCACGGGGGGATAGGTTAAATGTCTTGTTATTGTGAACCAGGGTTCTGTTAAGATAATTAAATACAAATTCACCAAATGTGTATATTTCTTCCAGTGGGACACTGTTGGCCTGAGGCAGGGTCCTTTGCAGGACAGCCTTTACTTTGGCCAGCAATACTTCCGAATCGAACGGTTTGGTTATATAATCGTCAGCTCCCGTTTCATAACCTCTAAGGACATCTTCTTTGAGTGTTTTTGCAGTAAGGAAAATAAAAGGTGTTTTTGGCCTGAGTTTGTGGATATTGCCGGCAATTTCAAAACCGTTCATATTGGGAAGCATAATGTCCAGCACACAAAGGTCGAACCTGTTTTCATTAAAACTCTTTATGGCAAACTTTCCATCTGCTATCCATTCTACCTCGTAATCATGAAGTTCAAGGTATGCCTTTAGCACCGACCCGAAATTATAATCGTCTTCAACAAGAAGTATTTTCGCTTTATTTTCCATCCATTCATGATTAAGCAGGCAGTATAACTGTAAATTCGGAACCTTTACCCGGCGCACTATAGGGTTTTATTTGACCGTCCAGTGCCAGCAAAACAGCTTTCACATAACTCAATCCCAGCCCGAATCCCTTGATATTATGAATGTCACCGGTTGATACACGGTAAAATTTATCAAATATTTTCGACATCTCTTCTTTCGACATTCCAATGCCGTTATCCTTGACGCTGAGGTAGAATTTGCCATTGATCGATTCCGTTTTGATTGTAATTTCAGGTGACTCAGTACTGTACTTGATCGCATTATCGAGCAGATTGGAAAGAATATTGACGAAATGGTTCTTGTCGGTTTTTAGGACACTGTTGTGTGCATTGAGCCCAAAATTGACTTTTCCGTTTTTTTGATTCAACCGAAGCTCGAAATTTTTAACCACCTTCCTGATTGCTTCGTGGCTGTCGAATTCCTCAACCTGAATATTCAGATCGTTCTTATCTATAAGCGACATTTGAAGGACACTTTCAACTTTGCTGTTCATTCTTGCATTCTCTTCTTCGATGATATCGCTGTAATACCTTATCTTTTCCGGATTGTTAATGATTTTGCTGTTATTAATGGAATCTACCGCCAAAGAAATCGTGGCAATAGGTGTTTTGAATTCGTGCGTCATATTGTTGATGAAATCCGATTTGATTTCGGAAATCTTTTTTTGCTTCAGAATTACCCTGATTGTAAAAAGGAATGTTAAAAGAATGACCATCGTGAATACTATCGAACCTAAAAGCAGGATTTGGATCGATTTGATTATATATCCTCTTTTACCCGGGAAATATAGCATCAGTTGGTTCAGGTTATCCAAAACCTGTTCCGGGAATAATCGCGTCGAATACATTTCATAATTGCCGGAAATAGTAAAATTATCGGACCGGATAGACTGCAATGAGTCTTTTTCAGGATTATAAACAGCAAATTCAAACTCAGCATCAATTCCCCTGTTATTCAATGATTCGGTCAACCGCTTACCGATATCAACACCTTGTAACCTTGACTCAATGGGTTCATCGATGTTTTTGATCTCAATCACCAATTCGTCGATAAAATCCTTGAGGTTTTCATTTTGTCTATCATAACCTTCAATTTTTCGCTCTATGATCACATTCACGGAATCCTTGAGTTGGGAAACTACCGTCACATTATCCTTTCCAATCGCTTCCTTCAGAGAATCAAGCCTTGAAATTGCCTGAATTCGTGTATTCCTGTCTTTGAAAGCATTTACTCCGACTAACGTGCTATTATTCCCATTAACACTGATGATGCCCTGGGATGCGGAATCACTCCAGATCAGGCTATCCGGACCTTGAGTATCCCAAATAAGTTCCGTATCTTCCAGATCCTCACCATCTATTTTTGATGAATAAACATAGCTGTAGCCCTTTTCTCTGCTCAATTTGGTGGATATGAAATATGTATCTGCATCAAGGTCAATTCTTTTGACTGTTTCATTTAAGGCATCGTTTACCAACCGGTCGAATTGCTCCTCCTTAACACGAATGGCCTCGCGAATCCAGAAATATTGAACCACAACAATCCCGGTAAGGGAAATTGCCATTAATGAGACTATTACAGTAATCCAATGCTTTTTCACAGTACAAAATTAAGGATAAGGCAAATGAATCTGCCTACATTAACTTTTCTTTAACCTTTTTTAACCTTGTTTTAACCATTTCCAAATCAAATGGTTGGTAAGTTTGCCGTGAATAAAATTATGTCCAATTTTAAAATATTAAACTATGAAAACTAAACACCTTAAATTAGCAACAATCACTTCCATGGGCCTGTTGGCTCTAATGTTGTTCTCTATGTCAGCTTTGAACGCCCAGGAGGATGGGAAAAAGACCGTAAAAATCAGTAAGGTTACCAACGTAAACGGTAACGAAACCATTATTGATACAACTTTTGAAATTTCGAGCCTTGAGGACCTGGATGATATCGAAGCCATTAAGGACTTATTGGGTGAAGATTTTAATGATTTATCGGGACTGGAAGACCTGGACCTTGATTTCTTTATCACTGAAGGCGACCTGGAAGGTGAAGGCAAATACATCATTACCCTTGAAAATGAAGATATGGAAAATGGTGATGGTTTTGTTTTTGTAACAAGTGATAATGGTACCCAACAATCTTCGGTTGACGGAAAAAGTTATGTTTTTATCGAGAAGGATGGGGCTGAAAGTTCGGAAAGGACAATTTCAATTTCGTCGGGTGATGATTTGGAATGGACATCCGACCGGGGTATGAATGTGCAAGTTGAAGATACAGGAAACGGGCACAAAAAAGTGACTGTAAACACCGATGACGGAGAAACCAGAGAATATATGCTGGAAGAAGGCAAAGGTATTTATATGATCGGCGAAGACGGCGAATTGCAAAAAGTTGAGGATGAAAATAGGGTAGAGTGGAATGCCAATAAGGATGGAGATCAAATATGGATCACTGTTGAAGAAGACGATGACGGAAATGTAACTGTATATACCGGCAATGATGAAAATGTGGATCTGAAAAATAACAGTAAAAATAATCGAATTATTATTGAAGGCAGCGATCCGGCTGTTGAACGAGATGTACAGGTTAATGTAATCAGGAAAGATGACGGTAACGAGACCATTGTGATCAAAAAATCTATCGTAGTTAAAAAGTTAAATCAAAAAGATATTGACTTACTAAAAGATGCCGGAGTAAATATAGAACAGGAAAAAGGAGAAAATCAACTTGAACTGGACGACCTGCAGTTTTCTCCCAACCCGAATGACGGTAAATTTACCCTGAATTTTTCCACTCCTGAAAAAGGAACAACAGAAATTAGGATTTTCGATGCCCAGGGGAAAGAGGTATACCATGAAAACATCGAAAATTTCAACGGACTGTACAATAAACAGATTGATATTTCGAATGAAAAACAAGGCACTTATTTCCTGAGCATCCGGCAGGGCGATCGTGTTTCGACCCGAAAGATTTTACTTGACTAAATGCAATAAATCAAAAACCGGTTTAATTCAGCCCGGCTTAATTAGTCGGGCTTTTTATATGGATTCCGTTGGACGGGAAATCCAATAATAAGGGCATCGATGCGTTTTAAAAGAAACCAGTTTTAAAATCATTTTAAAACGCTTTTTCTCATGATTCGAATAACCGTAATTCTCCTGATCCCCATTATTTTTTTCTCTTCATGTTCCCGTTCGCAGGATCGCAAAGGCTACCGTTTGGTCGGCGGCCCATGCGAAGGATGTGAAGCTGTATTCGAATATGGAAATGCCAAACTTTCCGCTGTTGATACCCTGCCGGATTTTCATGATGAGGGAGAAAAAATCAAAATAACCGGAACAGTTTATCAATGGGATGGTACAACCCCGGCAAAGGATGTTATCCTTTATGTTTACCACACAAACCAACAGGGAATTTATACCACAAAAGGTAATGAAACCGGATGGGGCAAAAGGAACGGTTACATTCGGGGTTGGATGAAAACCGGTCGGGATGGGAAGTATTCATTTTATACCTTAAAGCCGGCAGCTTATCCCGACAGAAGTGAACCGGCGCATATTCATATTACCATCCTGGAGCCTGATGGTAAGTACTACTGGTTGGGAAGCTATCATTTCATGGGAGATTCACTGTTAACCGAAGAGGAAATCAATCCGCCAACCCCCCGGGGAGGGAGTTCAGGCCTTGTTGAACTTGAAACAATGGAAGGAATTCTTTTTGGGGAAAGAGACTTTATTCTAGGCAAAAATATTGCTGGTTACAATTAGCTTTTGGCTTGTTATTTTTAAAAGTAAATACTATTGCGGATCAATGGAGAATAAATGAATATTGGATTTGCTGGCTGAATCGTCTACATAAACAGGTTTAAAATTAACGCATCTATTTTTTTTGGTTTATTTGTGCTCGTATGAACACAGAGCCTTTGTAATTGTTAAATTGTTCGTTCAAAAAATATATTCGAATGAGTGTGGAATTCTGGGATCATCGGTATGCAGAAAAAGAGTTTGTTTATGGCACGGAGCCAAATAACTTTGTCAGAGATCAAATTATAAAACTTAAACCTGGAAAAATTCTGTTCCCCGCCGAAGGGGAGGGCAGGAATGCAGTTTTTGCAGCCGGTTTGGGCTTTGAGGTCACGGCTTTTGATGCAAGTGCAGTTGGACAACAAAAGGCTTTAGATCTGGCAAAATCAAGTAATGTCGAAATTAATTATCTTTTAAGGACATATGAGACAATTGATTTTGAAAAAAATTCTTTTGATTGTATCGTACTTGTTTTTGCACACATGCCTGCTTCCACAAGGACAATTTACCACCAAAAAATTTTAAGTTTTCTCAAGCTTGGTGGAACAGTCCTTTTGCAAGGTTTTTCGAAGGATCAGATTTTTAAAGACACCGGAGGGCCAAAGGATATCGCGATGTTGTTTTCAGAAGATGATCTTAAACAGGATTTCAGCGAACTGAAGGATTTGAGAATCTGGCAGGAAGAAACTCACCTTCAGGAGGGCAATTATCATAACGGGCTTGCCTCCGTCATCAATCTTATCGGCAGGAAATAATGACCGGTTTAAAGTGAATTTTGGATTTTTTATATTTGTGGGCTAAAACAATATCTTTTGATAATAGGTATCGGTGGAGTCAGTAATTCGGGAAAATCAAGCCTGGCCAAAAAAATTGGCGATTTGTTTCCGGATCGATCAGTTGTTATTGTTTGCCAGGATAAGTTTGTTTTTTCCGAGGAACAAATCTCTAAAATAAACAATCATACAGATTGGGAAGCCCCGTCATCTATTGATTTCAAGTCATTCATAGATGCAATACAAATTGCTGCGAAAGAATACCAAATCGTTATTGCGGAAGGGTTACTCGTATTCCACGATCCTCAGGTTTTAAAACTGTTCCAAAAAAAGATATTTATCACCCTTTCCGAAGAAGCGTTTTACGAGCGTAAGGTCAATGATTTACGATGGGGGCGTGAACCTGAATGGTATATTAAGCATATTTGGAACGCTTATGAAAAATTCGGGAAAATATCACCTGATGAAGCCGATCTTTTAATGGTAGATGGTGAAAAGCCTTTTGAAATGGGTAATATAATGAATTTCCTCAAAAAATAAATCTTTCCTAAACAATCTATTACAATTGTTGTTTCTATTGTAAATCTGGCAACGACGGGATTTATCATGAAAATAAAAAACTTTGGTAAAAGAACAATATTCACTAACATTGGGATCATTGCCATTTTATTCATGGGAAGTTGTAACAGCCCGGTCAACGAAAAAATCCCCGTTTTGACTTTTGGTCAGTTGGAACCTCTTTTACGCATGAACAATGACACAGTATACGTCATCAACTTTTGGGCTACATGGTGTAAGCCATGTATTAAGGAAATGCCGGATTTTGAAAAATTGAACGCAAATTATAAAAATAAACCGGTTAAAGTGATTTTGGTCAGCCTGGATTTTCCGGATAAGCATGAATCTGATTTGATTCCATTTATTCAGAAGGAAAATATCAGGTCGGAGGTGATCCATTTGAATGATCCGGATGCCAATGAATGGATTGACAAGGTGAGCCCTTTCTGGTCCGGATCGATACCTGCAACACTTGTTTATAAAGGAAATTCAAGTGAATTTCATGAAAAGTCGTTGACGTATGAAGAACTTAAAACTATTGTCGAATCTAAAATCTAACACAATGAAAAAGCTATTGAATATTTTGATTTTATTATTTATAGTGAGCCTTGCTTTTGCAGGAGGATATGAAGTCGGAGACAAAGCTACCGATTTTAAGTTGAGAAATGTGGATGGTAACTATGTTTCACTGGCAGATTTTGATAATGCCAACGGATTTATCGTTATTTTTACTTGTAATCACTGCCCTTATGCAATTGCATACGAAGACCGCATCATCGCGATCGATAAAAAATACAGGGATGAAGGGTACCCCGTAATAGCCATCAATCCGAATGATCCGCAAATTCAACCGGAAGACTCATACAAGAAAATGCAGGAACGGGCAAAAGACAAGGGTTTTACCTTTCCCTACTTATTTGATGACGGCCAGAAAATATACCCTCAATACGGAGCTACAAGGACTCCTCACGTATTTCTGTTGAAAAAAGAAAGTGAAGATTTGGTGGTCAAATATATCGGGACTATTGATAATAATTATGCCGATGCATCCAAGGTAACGGAGAATTACCTGGAGGATGCCATTGATGCGTTGATAGCGGGAAAAGACCCGAACCCAAATTTCACCAAGGCTATTGGCTGTACTATTAAAAAGTAATAATTCAAAGGTGTGTTTGAGAGCCGGGGCATTTATGTCCCGGTTTTATTTTTATCCAGTTTTTCAAAAACGGAGTTCATGCTAATAAACTCAGGGACAATCTGCTTCATCTTTTTTACGATTTCCATGTTGTCCTGTTGGTCAAAAAGTGAAAGGAGTTCATTGATTTGTGTGGTTACCGCATCCAGATCGTATTCCCTTACTTTGCCAATCAAAATTTGTGGGTGATGAGTCGGTAAGGCATTTTCCCCGTTATTCAGGAGTTCTTCGTAAAGCTTTTCGCCGGGACGCAAGCCGGTAAATTTTATTTGAATGTCTTTATCCAGTTCGAGGCCCGATAGCCGGATCATTTTCCTTGCGAGATCAACGATTTTAACGGGTTCGCCCATATCAAACAGGTATATTTCCCCTCCCTGCCCCATGGCCCCTGCTTCAAGCACCAATTGGCAGGCTTCCGGAATGGTCATAAAATACCGGATCACATCGGGATGGGTGACGGTAACCGGTCCCCCTTTTTCAATCTGTTTCCTGAATAAAGTTACCGCCGATCCATTTGATCCAAGTACGTTTCCAAATCGGGTAGTAATAAATTTGGTTTTGCTTTTTCTTCCCAACGATTGGATATAAATTTCAGCAATCCGCTTGGAAGCGCCCATCACATTGGTGGGATTTACAGCCTTATCCGTTGAGATCATGATAAATTTTTCGATCCCATACCGACCGGAAAGGTCGGCAACGATTTTGGTTCCCTTAACATTGGTATGTATCGCTTCCGACGGATTATTCTCCATTAATGGGACGTGCTTGTAAGCAGCTGCATGGTAAAGCAATTGGGGTTTAAATGTCCTGAATGCATTCTCCATACGGGCCTGGTTGCAGATATCGGCAATCACAACCTCAACGTTTTCCGCATGAAATTTTTCCAAAAGCTCGATTTCCAAATCAAATAAACCGCTCTCGGCCTGATCTACCAAAATGATCTTAACAGGGTCAAAATTAAGAATCTGCCTTACCAGCTCGCTTCCGATCGATCCTGAAGCTCCCGTTACCATTACCGTTTTATCTTTGATTTCGGTTTTTATTTTTTCGGGATTCAACCTGATCTCATCCCGCTCCAGCAAATCTTCAATCCTGATTTTCTTGATCTGGTTGAAACTCAATTCACCGTTTATCCAACTTGTAACGGGAGGTACATTTAAAACTTTGATTTTGTATGATAAGCATTTGTCGACGATGGCTTGTTTTTTTTCAGGCTTTAGCTTTTGGATGGCAATGATAACACTATCAATTTCTTCTTTCCCGAATAACTCATTCAGTTTATCCGGTCCGCTGATGCTGACTCCTTCAGCTTTTTTACCCCATTTCGATTTATCATCATCAATAAAAGCAATTACTTTTGAGCGGCTCCCCATATCGCGGTCCAGCGCTCTTTTGGTAATCACACCTGCTTCCCCGGCGCCGTAAATAACAACCTTGTTTCTGGCCGAAGCGGGATTTACCATCTCAAGATAAGCCATTTTAACTACCACCCGAAAGGTTACCATCAATAAAATCACCGTCATCAATTCAATTACAATGATAGAAAACGGGATGACAAACTGTTGATTGACAAAATAAAAGGTAAACAGATTAAGCAAAGAAAACAATACACTTCCGGCAAAAATCACGATGAATATACGCACGGCATCCTCGGTGCTCGTATAGCGGATGATTCCTGCATTTGTCCTGGCGATCAGGAAGCTGGCGGCCCTGACCAGCAACATAACTGCAAAAACCTGTGGCCACAATTTGATTTCCGAAGGTGGCACATGGAAATTGAAACGGACCATATAAGCCAGAACTATGGCGAAGGCAACAAATAATAAGTCGATCAGGAAAATCAGCCAACGTGGCATATTGTGTTTAAATAACAGCATCAGGGGTTCATTTGTCACGCAAATTTAAAACTAATTTAGAAACGAAATAAGTAATCTTATAACCCCTTTTTATACATTTGCAGCTTGTTATTAAAAATTTAATTGGAGAAATGAAAAAAACGGCATTTACAAGTTTCCACGAAGCATTGGGAGCTAAAATGGTTGAATTTGCAGGCTATAGTATGCCCGTACAGTTTGAAGGTCTTGTAAAAGAACACCTTACAGTCAGGCAGGGAGTCGGTGTATTTGATGTATCACACATGGGTGAGGTTTGGGTGAAAGGCCCGAAAGCACTTGATTTTATCCAGTGGGTCACATCCAATGATGCCTCCGGATTGTACGACGGTAAGGTGCAGTATTCCTGCTTTCCCAATGGGAAGGGCGGCATCGTGGATGACTTGTTGGTTTACCGTTTGGAACCTGAAAATTATCTATTGGTCATAAATGCGGCCAATATCGATAAGGATTGGAACTGGCTTATCAAACAGAATGAAAAATTTGGGCTGAAGGTAGGAGAGGAGTTGATCAACGCCTCGGATGAATTTGCACAACTGGCGGTTCAGGGGCCATTGGCGCTCCAGGCAATGCAAAAGCTTACTGATGAACCCGTGGAGGATATGGAGTATTACACGGTTAAGCAACTCACTTTTGCCGGTGTTAAAAATATTATTTTTTCAACAACGGGATATACCGGATCGGGAGGTTGTGAAATTTATATGCCCAATGATGTTGCCCCTAAAATCTGGAAAGCTGTTTTTGAAGCGGGTGAATCCTTTGGCATCAAACCAATCGGCTTGGGTGCACGCGATACACTAAGGCTGGAGATGGGTTTTTGCCTGTACGGAAATGATATAGACGATACAACTTCTTCCATTGAAGCAGGTTTGGGTTGGATCACCAAGTTCAACGATCATAAAAATTTCATCGATAAAGGTTATTTGCTCGATCAGAAAAACAACGGCGTTTCAAAGCGGCTTCGCGGATTCGAAATGATTGACAGGGGAATCCCTCGTCAACATTATGAAATTACGGATGCAAACGGAAACCGGATCGGTGAAGTTACTTCCGGAACCATGGCGCCCTCCCTGAATAAAGCCATTGGCATGGGCTACGTAACAAATGAATTTTCAAAATTGGATACGGAAATTTTCATTAACATCCGTGGTAAGTCACTCAAAGCCAAAATAGTGAAAATCCCGTTTTACAAGGAATAGAAATCGTGTCTTATTCGGAAGGTTGTATAATATGCGGTAAGGAGTTGGTTTATACCCAGGGTCCTGATTTAAAACAATGTTATTATTGTCGCAGGGAAATTCAAAGCAATGTTAATTGCCCGGAAGGCCATTTTATATGCGACTCATGCCATGCATCCTCTGCGTTCGATCTGATTGAAGTATATTGCAGCCATTCTGATTCCACCAATGCTATTGATATGGCTGTGCATCTCATGAAAAGCAATAAAATTTCTATGCATGGGCCCGAACACCATTACCTTGTTCCGGCCGTCCTCCTGGCTGCCTTTATTAATTTAAACAAGGATGGAAATTATAACAAATCAGGCACATTAAGAGTTGCAAAATTGAGGGCTGAAAAGGTATTGGGCGGATTTTGCGGAACACATGGAAGTTGCGGTGCTGCAATAGGTACCGGAATTTTTATGAGTATCATCACCGGATCGACCCCTTTGGCTAAAAAGGAGTGGCAGTTATCCAATGCACTTACCGCTAAATCACTTTTGGCAATTGCAGAAAAGGGTGGCCCAAGGTGCTGTAAACGGGATAGTTTTATTGCTATTTCAGAAACGCTTGTATTCCTAAGTAAACACTTTGATATGGATTTGCCTGTAGGAGAGATTCAATGTGTATTCAGCAACCGGAATAAACAATGTAAATTTGAATATTGCAATTACTTTCCGGGCAGTAAATAAAAATCTTAAAATTCAATGCCTATCAACCATATAGAAGTTTGCTTTACTCCTGGCCTTTTTGATTTTCGTTTGATACGGAATGATTTTGTGGTGGTAGTTGTGGATGTCCTGAGGGCCGGAACCTCGATATGTGCTGCTTTTAAGAAAGGAATTGAAAAGATAATCCCAGTAGGAGACCTGGAAGAAGTTAAAAAATACAAGGATTCAGGTTACCTCGTTGCCGGTGAAAGGGATGGACTTCAACTGGATTTCGCCGATTTCGGCAATTCTCCAAATGAATTTGCTGATGTGGATTTGGAAAGTAAAACAATGGCATATTCTACAACAAATGGGACCCAGGCAATTGAAATAGCCAGGAAAGCAGATTCTTTGGCAATTGGCACATTTTCCAACTTGACCAGTATTGCCGGGTGGCTATCAGAGCAGGATAAAAATATAGTCATCCTATGCGCAGGATGGAAAAACGCCTTCAGCCTGGAAGACACGGTTTTTGCCGGTGCCCTGATTGAAAAGTTAACATCAAATCAATATTACGGCATTGCGGGCGATTCGGTATTTGCCTCCCTGAAGTTATGGGAAATAGCAAAAATTGATTTGGATTCGTTTTTACGAATGGGTTCGCACTTTGAAAGATTAAAAAAAATAGGAGCAGAAGATGATTTTAAATTTGCATTGAAAATTGATTCCACACAAGTTGTTCCTGTTTTAAAAGATAATTACCTGATAAATATAAGAAAATGAAAAAACAGATTTTTACAAGCATTGTTATGGTTGTAGTGATTTTAAGTGCATGCAATATGAGTAACAAAGAACAAACAAAGGTTGAAAATCCCTCAAAAACGAAAGAGTTAAATTTTTTACTGGAACAGTTTGCCGACCTGAAAATAATGCGGTACCAGGTACCAGGGTTCGACAGTCTTACCCTGGACCAGAAAAAGCTGGTCTATTACCTGAGCCAGGCGGCGCTCTGGGGACGTGATATCATTTTTGACCAGAATTATAAATATAACCTGAAAATTAGGAAAACGCTCGAAGCAATCTATAAAAATTATAAAGGTGACAGGGAGTCGGAAGATTTCAAAAATTTCGTTGTTTATCTGAAACGTGTCTGGTTTAGCAACGGCATTCACCACCATTATTCCATGGATAAATTCACTCCGGGATTTTCCCCGGCATATTTTAACGATTTGATCAAAAATTCCAAAGGTGCTGAATTTCCATTGGAACAAAATCAAACCCTGGATGAGTTTATTCCACAAATATCTTCTATTATTTTCGATCCTTCCATTGCCCCCAAAAGGGTGAGTCTCGACCCTACCAGGGACCTGATAAAAAATTCTGCCTGTAATTTTTACGATGGCGTTAACGAAACCGAAGCTGAAAACTTCTATAACAAATTGAAGGACACAAATGATGCGGAACCTGTTTCTTACGGTTTAAATTCAAAACTGGTCAGGGAAAACGGTGTGATCAAAGAAGAGATTTATAAAATAGGAGGGTTGTATTCGGCTCCTCTTGAAAAAATTGTTTTTTGGCTTGAAAAAGCGCAAAATGTAGCTGAAAATGACCAGCAGAAAGAAGTGATTGGCAAACTGATCGATTTTTATCAAACCGGTGATCTCAAGATTTATGATGATTTCAATATCGCCTGGGTAAAAGATCTGGATTCCAGGGTAGATTTTGTCAATGGTTTTACTGAAGTATATGGCGATCCCCTCGGATTAAAAGCTACCTGGGAATCGGTGGTAAATTTTAAAGACATTGAAGCCACCCGGCGGACAGAAATCATCAGTAAAAATGCCCAATGGTTCGAAGATCATTCTCCAACTGATCCGAGGTTTAAAAAGAAAGAAGTGAAAGGTGTTTCCGCTAAAGTAATTACAGTTGCGCAGTTAGGAGGAGATTGCTATCCTTCCACACCCATCGGAATTAACCTGCCCAATGCCGATTGGATCAGGAAAGAGTATGGATCCAAATCGGTTACAATGGAAAATATCACCTATGCATACGACCAGGCTGCTTTGGGTAACGGATTTTTGGAAGAATTTTGCTATTCGCCGGAAGAGATCGAACTGTCGAAAAAATACGGTTCATTGGCAGGTAACCTTCATACCGATCTGCATGAATGCCTTGGCCATGGCTCGGGGCAACTACTTCCCGGAACAAGCCCGGATGCTTTGAAAAATTATTCTTCGGTTCTGGAAGAAGCCCGGGCCGACCTTTTCGCACTTTATTATTTAATGGATGACAAAATGGTCGAACTGAAAATCATGCCCAGCCTTGATGTGGCCAAAGCTGAATACAACGGCTATATCAGAAACGGATTGATGACCCAGCTAACGAGGATTGAATTGGGCAAAAATATCGAACAGGCACATATGCGCAACCGCCAACTCATTGCAAAATGGTGCTTCAAAAAAGGAAGTGAAGATAACGTTATTGAAAAGGTAGTTAGAGGTGGTAAAACTTATATTAAAATAAATGATTACAATAAGTTACGTGATTTATTTGGAGAATTGCTTGCAGAGGTGCAACGGATCAAATCGGAAGGGGATTACGAGGCAGGAAAAGCACTTGTTGAGACATACGGAGTGATAGTCGATTCCGATCTGCACAAAGAGGTGAAAACCCGTTTTGAAAAATTGAATATTGCACCATATGGCGGCTTCGTTAACCCGGTTTTCGAATTGACGGAAGAAAACGGAAGCATCACAGATATCAAAATCGTTTATCCGGAAAATTACACCGAACAAATGATGCATTATTCCACTTACTATTTAGCATTATAAGATTAATAGGATTTGGATTTTGCTATTTGGCAAGTTTATAGATTTCACTTGTTGCAAGTAGAAAAGCACCTGTAACATATTCATCCGAATCTTCCCGGCTTACGGTACCTGGTTCCCGGGCAACCGGTTGCCCCCACTGAACTTTTCCATCGGGGCCAATGGATAATGCCAATCCATTCCAACCCTTTAATATCGTGTTGAAGTATTTTTCTCTTTCAAGATATCCATTGTTGATGCCCCATGCCAGGGCATAAATAATGAAAGAACTGCCACTGGTCTCAGGTTCGGGGTACTCATCAACATCTTTGAGATTCGTTCTCCATAATCCGTCTTTTTGCTGGAGGGTTGAAAGCGCTTCTGCCATTTTTTGTAAAAGATCAGTGTAATAGGATTTTTCAGGATCATTTCCACCAAGGTAATCAATGATCCTTGGTATGCTTGCAATTGCCCACCCGTTGCCCCTTGACCAGAAGATTTTACGACCCGTTTCTACCGATTCTTCTTTGGCTGCTATATCCCTGTAAAATAGGTTCTCATCCCGGTCAAACAAACTATCGGCCAGTTCATGAAATATTTTATTACCATAATCAGCATACTTTTGATCCCGTGTAATTGAGGTCATCATCACATAGGCCGGAATACCAACGTACAAGGCATCCACATAATCCCAACCCTGATCAAAAGCGGAGTTGTCGTCTTCGATTTCTTTATCCATAAATCCCTTCGTTCTTTTGATCATGTTTTCATTATTTTCAAGGAAATAAAGCTTTAGGTAAGTTTGAGAACATGTCAGCCGGTTGGCCGGGTAAACCCATTCACTGCCGATACGCCAGCCATGTTTGGC
Source organism: Bacteroidales bacterium (assembly GCA_016933115.1). Lineage (GTDB taxonomy): Bacteria > Bacteroidota > Bacteroidia > Bacteroidales > JAADJA01 > JAADJA01. The sequence goes on from JAFGBL010000043.1 coordinate 36,917, forward strand.
TCCCCAGTCAATCGCCTGATTAAGCAGGTTACTGTCGCCGGTAATTTCATAAAAAGCCATAATGCCAGTGTACCAGGTAGCTCGTTTCCAGTTTCTGTCGATATTTTTCCAGGATTGTGAGCGCTGGTAGTTATTTACGCTATACATCAATTTAATAATGGAATCAGTATCCGGTAATTGTTGCAAATTAATTTGTTGTCCGGAAACGCCAAACCAGATTGATGCAAAAAAGTAAAGAAGAAATTTCTTTTTCATTTCACTCTTGAAAAACGCTGAATAATTTCGGAGTTAAATTTACAAAATATTAGTGCATAAAAAAGCCGGGGTTTAACCCGGCTTCTTTACAATCCCCAACAAATTATATCTTAAAAATCTTTTCCCAGTTGTACTTCCTTGGATTGATGCACATTACCGGGATTTGACTGGTATTGAAAATCATTTCTTCATCATAACTACCCAAAATGAATTTGGTAAAACTCTTGTCTGGGTTGGTCATGATCATGATCATATCTGCAAGGTTGGCCGTTGCGTAATCAATCACTTGTTTGGAAAAATTCCCACCTGATGATTTGATTGTTTTATATTTTACATTTTCTTTATCAAAATGGTTGGTAATGATCGAAATGGTTTCTTTTAATTCGGGTATATCCAGTTGGTAGACATGAATTTCAGCTTCAAAATTTTTAGCAATAAAAGTGGCCCATTTGGTTTTTTCCCATGGACCTGCATCGCTTGTGATGGGCAATACGATTTTTTTATAACCTTGCTCGAAGGGTCTTTTTTGAACAACTATCACCGGCACCGGGGAGTTGGTGACCACCTTCAGGGCGAAGCTTCCGGTAAGTTTTTGCATCCCAACTTTACCATGTGTTCCCAGGTACATCAGGTTTGCATCAATATCTTTGGCAACCTCTCCAATGGTTGTGAAAATATCTCCCTCGCGTGATATTGTCATCACTTCAACCTTGTGTTGTGACCTTATTTCTTCAGCAATTTGCGATAATTTTATATCAATCGTATCAGCGCCTTCATTGTCTTTTTTAAGCTGGGCTTTTGTGTTTTTATCGATCACATGTAACAAGGCAATTTTGTTTTTCAGGAATTTGGCGGCTTCAACTGCCTGATTCATGGCATTGTTACATACTTCAGAAAAATCGGTAGGAACCAGAATGATGTTTTTCAATGTTGTATCCATACATTTTAGATTTGGGTAACGTCAAATAAATTGAAACAAAAATAGAAAATTTTTTACAGGAAATTACAGTAAAATTATTTTTTTAAACAAAGTAAAATTTCCAATTCCTCAATGTTTTTGAGTTTTTTTTCTCTCCTTAATTTTTTTGCCGATTCAGTATGATAATCATGGTTTTTCATGAATTGCAGTTGTTTTTCGTGCCAATCCCTGAGGGTCGTAACGATGCCCAACTGCTTCCATTCATATTGAAGGCGCTGGCTGATCAGGAAAATATCATCCCGCCCCAAATAATCGAGGTCGGCATCAGCTATTATTTCTTCGAGTTTATTTGAAGGTTTTTGAGGAATTTCAGTCGACATGATCATCCCTTCAATTTTATCGATATCATCAATTGAGTATCCGTACTTGGGTAGGATTTCTTTGGCTAGTTTCACCGATTCCTTTTCATGTTGCTTATAAGATATGATAAACCCCAGGTCATGAAATACTACGGCGGTTTTTAACAATTCCAGGTCATTTCCGTTTATTCCTTCCATTTGGGCCAACCTGATGGCTGCTTCCAGCACGTCCTGTGTATGCTGCGGAGAGTGGTATCTTAAATCGTCACTTAGCCCATGTTTGAGTTTATTAAAAACCAACTTTTTTACACCTTCGTAATCCATATGTTCACTAAATTTATAATTCTAAAACAGATTTTCTTTTATAATGTTTCAGTTCCATCTTATTGTTTGAATTCCATCCCAATCTTTCGGAACGCCATGCTTGATAAAATTGTCACATCGCTGAATGTACAATTCAGCGGTTTTATCCTCTTTATTGATATCGTAAACATTGGAAAATAGTTTGAAGGCGTCCTTAAAGTTTTGCATTTTATATGCATTTATGCCGGCAGAGAATATTTCTTTTGTTTTTATTTTCAGTTGTTTAACATCTTCAGGATCACCGTCAATAATTTCAAAAATATATACTGCTTCCTTTTTACCTTTCACTTTTACAATATCCAGGAAACGATAATGATAGTGCGCCGGATCATTTAAACCTATGAGTGTGTCCTGGCTGATGATGATAGAACTGCCGTAAACCTTCGTTAATCCCTCAAGTCGTGCTGTCAGGTTTACGGCATCCGAAATTACGGTGCCATCCATACGGCCTTCACCACCGACAACTCCCAACATCAACTTTCCGCTATGAATACCAATTCCGCTCTTAATGCTGGGTTTGCCAAACTGATCCATCACCTGGTTGAACTGGGATAATTTGATACGCATTTCAATGGCTGCATTGATGGCATTTTCCGGCGATTCGCTGAACAGGGCCATAATGGAATCTCCGATGTACTTGTCAATAAAACCATTGTTGTTCCTGATGACCGGCTCCATATAACCCAGGTAGTAATTGAGGAAATCGAAATTTTCCTTGGGTGTCATCTGCTCTGAAATCTCCGTAAACGAGCGGATGTCGCTAAACAGCACCGTCATTTCTTTTTCAACCTGGTCGCCCAGTTTAATCTCGACAAAACTTTTTTTACCCAAAAAATCCAAAAATTGACGGGGAACAAAATGGGAGTATGCGTCTGTCATTTTCGAAATATTCTGGATGTAATCTCCCAATTGCTGGGTCATATCGTTATATCCCTCGGTGAGTTCACCAATCTCATCATTGGTTCGCACAATTCCGAAATTATTCATCTTGCCGCTACCGGTTTCTTTCATATTCAGCAGCAACTCCTTAACCGGGAACACAATATCCTGGGTCGTCCATTTTACAAGAAATAAAATATAGATAAAGGCAATGAACACACTGGAGAAAATACCGCCAAACATCAGCAATGAATTGATGGCATTGAAATAGAAGAACCATTTGTTGGCAATGTTCTGGAAGGTTGTTTCCATATCTTGGCTGCCAAACTGGTCGCGGTATATCAGGTAATCGCCGTAAAGAATTTTTTTCTGGTCCTCCGAAAATTTATCGATGTGTAATTCGCTGAGTTGAGTAATGTTAAGAAATAGGTAAAAGACTACAAGGGTCAGGGGTAGGAGTGTAGTCATTGCTGCTGAAATCCACATCCTGTTCCTGATGCGGCCCACCTTGATGTTAAAAATCCTTTTTCTTAGCTCTTCCCTGCTAAAAATAAAATCAATGTATTTGATGTGAACCCTGTGTTTTTCCCAATAATATAAAAATAGCAGCGAAAGAACCGAAGCAATGATGGAAATATAGAAAAAGTTCATGAAAAGGCTTTTCTCCAGGTCATCGGTAAAAACCGATTTCGATATCATCATGGATGCCATGTAAATATGTGCAGCAACCACCGAAATGCCCAAAATTGCGGTATTGATAACAGGTGATTTTAAAATGTATTTCTTGCAGAATTTTTGCAAGCCCGGTGATATTTTTTTGTTTTTACGTTTTCGGGAAAAATAACGTTTAAAAGGAAGATTGAATATAAATCCGAGTAAAAACGCGATGAGTAACAAATTAAACAGAAAAAAAAGTGCTTTCCTGATCTGATCGGCATTGTTAGAGCCGCCTTGATTTTTATTTTGAGCCGGTACC
>JAFGBL010000044.1 GCA_016933115.1 Bacteroidales bacterium
CTGCACTGACAGTTTCGGCGGGCAGGAGTTCGACTTTGTTATTTCAGTTCACTATCGTTTCTGAAATATCAGTCTCACTGATTTAAATAAATTCTCATATCATTCAAAACAGGAAAAAATTTTTTGTCCTATTAACCTATTTTAAAAAGCGGTTTATATTTGGTATAAATTTCTTTTACAATTTCCAATGAATTTCCCTGAGGTTTATCATTAAATTGTTCTTGCCGGTTTGTCCAGTTCCATTCAAATGAAGCCATCTCTTTATTGATCGCATCCATATCGAGGGGCTTGTTTTCCTGAAGACTCACTCGCAATATTTCGAAAAAATTCTCCCACCTGACTTTATAGTAGGAGGATATGAGGCCTGACAGATTGCGACTGGCATAATCGATAATTTTATTGCCTTCGTTACCCCAGGTGGTTATTAAAACACGGGCATTTTTTTCGTAATATGCTTTACTGATCGAATCGTTTCCAAAACTTCGTGCATCCTCAATCCATTTCCCAAGCAGGAATTCAGGTTGCGTGGCAAGCAGGCGATCCTGGTCGTCAAGTATTCCGGTAAATACTTCAATTTGTTTTTCTAGTTCTATCAGATCCTTATTCAGATAGGCTTCATTCAGTTTTTTCCTGACGGGAATAATCAGGTTGTCCAACACCTGCTTGGTTACTACCACAAGGTCTTTTTGATATTCAATGCTTTGCAGGCTTTTTTCATCGGCATCCAACATCCGGCCCAATATTTCTGTGAGTTCCTGATAGTCGTATATATTAGGCCGCTGGTATCCTTTTATGCCAGATAATAACGGACGAGCCTGTAACAAACTACCGGTTCCTATATTTGATATTTGGTCGTTGTATACCAATTCAATCAAACGTTGGTAGGCTTCTTCTGCTACCGGATCATCATTTTTGGTTCTGGATTTTGCATAGTGGGTGATCCATTCGCCAACGTTTGCGACATTTTTATCCCAGGCATAATCAAACAGCCATTCGAACATAAACCGGTTAACGCTGAATCCTTCCAGCGTAGAACCAATGCCGTAAAACTTTCCGTGCCCGGGATCATTTTCAGCTTCAGAAAGCCGTTTTGCCACATTTATGATGGGTGCAGCCATTTCGGTATTTCCTCCGAAATTGCCCAGGTAGCACCAGATATAGGGTGCACCGTGCCAGGCTTCAGTATTTCTCCAGACCTCTTCTTTTTCTACAAAATAATCCAGAATGATCATTCTATTTTCAGGCACTGCTTTTATCATCGCTTTTAAACGTTCGGGGTCTTCTTTCCATAGTTTCATGTAATAGAATGTCCAGCCCATTTGAACCCACTGGGCATCAGGGTCGATGCTGCTCATACCCTCGTAAATCGTTTTTGATACCAAAGCCAGGTATTCGGGCGTGGTTTCAGGAGGATCCATTTCATTAAAAGGGTCGGCGCCATAAAAATGATCTGTACCGAAATGTTTTGTCTGCTCGCTTAAAAACTTTTGCTGAATCTTTATGAACAAGGAATCCATTGGATCAAGAAAATAAGCCTGGTATTGGTCGCCTACGCCATAGGAACCCAGGGAAGTAATTTTTGCATCCGGGTATTTTTCCTTTATGGCCTGGGGAACATGGCCTGCAAAAGCCGGAAGCACCGGAGTCATCCCGAATGAACGCTCCCTTTGGAGTATCTTTTTTTGTAATTCAAATTGATGGTCGATGTAATGCTGCGGCAAAGGACCTAAAAATCCATCCAGGTTGCCCATGCGGTGCCAGGGCAGGTGTGCCGGGCCGGTAAAAAAGGCTCGGATTTCCTCTTCCGACATGCCAAAATCTTTCCATACTTCCAGCCAAATGGCTTCCTGCCCGGTAATGGCCAATGGCATATTTATTCCGTTTAACGCCATCCAGTCGATAAACCGTTCCCAGTCATCCCATTGCCACCAAAGCATGGTGTAGCCAAAAGTACAATAGTTCAGGAAAAATCGTTTTTCAAACCGGCACTCCCGTGTTACAGGTGTTTGAACCGTTGGCAAAACCTCAGGAACAACAATGGGGTCATCAAGGTACCATGAAACATACGTATTGCAACAGGTATTTAAATAGTAGCCAAATCCTTTCGCGAAAGCCATGTTATTTGTCGCACGAATGATGATTTTCCCGTCTTTGGCTGATAACTCAAAACGTTCTTTATCCCCGGTATTTTGCAGGTCTTCCAATACAAATTGAGATAATTTGCCCGGAAGAATTCGTTCAATGAGTTGATAAATGTTTTCGTGTTCATTATTTGGGGCTTTACATGAGGTAAATACGATTGTAAAAAACAATAATCCAATAAATAAGCTTTTCATATCTAATAATTTTAACTCCCTTGTAATTGATTTTAAAATATTTGTCAACGGTTGGTATATGAAGCGTTGGGCATTTCGGAACACTTTCCTGTCAAACCGCTATTAAGCTGATTAAATGTAACACCCTTAAAATATGCACTTTCCGCCCAATTATTTATACGTGTTGTTATATGCCCGGCTTTTATCATGTTTTGTATTCGTTATTTTCAATTTTACCGCTATGTCGTTTAATGTCAGCCACGGAGAGGGACGGGCTGGAAGGCTCTTTGGCAATCCCGAAAGCTTTCGGGAGGGCTTTAGTGTTGGCTTTGTGCGTTTTGCTCCCGATAATTATCGGGATGCCTGAAAGCGAAGGGATAATGTGTGTTGGCTCCATATTACTTTTTTTTCTTTTTGTTTTCCAGTTTTTTAAGTCCTTCTTCAAGCTCCTTCATCTCCTGCACATCTTCAATCTCAATTTGGTTTTTTCGGTATTTCTCATATTCCGATTCCGCCAGTTCTTTTGCCATTTTCGCCGAAATTGTCCCGGCCTGTTCCAAAATTTCTTTATCGTTTAAAGTCATAAAATCATGGAGTTTGCTAATCCAATCTTTCATGTACATAGGTTTCCGGTTTCGGGCTTGCAACTCGGCAAACGAAAGATACTGGTCAACAATCAGGTTCAGGTCTTTTAATTCATCTTCGGTCAGGTAATTTTTTGCAATCGAAACATCGGTTTTCCTGATTTTTCCGTGAGGAGCATTTTTCCAGGTTGTTAACCCCATGTTTTGTTTTTCTGAATCAACACGTTTGTAGATTATTTCCGATGCAGTGTGTCCATGAATTGCCCAGTGCATTTTGTTTTGAACCGATTTGAAAAACAATTGGCTTTCTTCTGTTCCCGGGTCGTAATCAATGGCAGTTGTATAAATGTCTTTGATTTTTGCGTAGAAAATTTTCTCAGAACTACGAATGTCCCGGATTCTTTCCAGCAGTTCATCAAAATATTTGTTCGTGTGCCCGGTTTCTTTTAAACGCTCATCGTTGAGTACAAAACCTTTTATCAAATATTCACGAAGTTGTGTGGTTGCCCAAATACGGAATTGAGTTCCACGGTGCGATTTTACACGGTAGCCAACCGAAATAATTACATCGAGGTTGTAAATCTTCAAATTCCGCTGAACCTCTCGTTTGCCCTCGGTTTGAACTGTCAAGTAATCCTTGACAGTTGAATTTTCCTGCAATTCGCCTTCATCGAAAATATTTTTAATATGCAGGCTAATGTTTTGTTTTGTTGTCTGGAAAAGTTCTGCCATTTGAACCTGCGAAAGCCAAACGGTTTCATCCTCCAGCCGTACATCAATTTTTGTTTGCCCGTCTTCGGTTTGGTAGAGTAGTATTTCGGAATTGTTTTCCATTGTCAGAGTCTTGTTTTATGGGATATTTGGATTGCCTTGATTTTTTTGATTAAATTTTTTATTGTTTAGTCGCTTGAAATCTAAACTTTTAGCTCCAAAATTTATAAGCAAGCCAACCTCTAAATCATAAGCTTCGAGATAATTTATGGCTTGCGCCAGATGCACATCTTCGAGCATAATTAAGGCTTTTAGTTCAACTGAAATATTTCCTTCGACTAAAAAATCGACCCTGCGTGTTCCTATTTGTTGGTTTTTATAATATACGGGCATTTCGTACTCGCGCGAAAATGAAATACCATTATCTGCCATTTCAATTTCCATTGCCCGTTGGTAAATTACCTCTTGAAATCCATTTCCCAGAGCGGAGTGGACCCGCATGGCACAACCGATAATTTTATGTGTTAGGTTCTCGTATTTCATTGTATTATCATTTGCATACCATTGTCTGAACTATGATTTATGGGATTTGCCTGATTAACTTGATTTTAAAATCCCACAATCCCATTAATCCATAAAATCACGGTTCAGACATTTTCCTCCACAATCTTAATTTCTTCCTCCGTCAAACCATACAACTCATAAACCATTTGGTCAATTTCCTTGTTGGTTTTTTCAATTGCAGTGTCAAGGTCGTTGAAATATTTTTTCTCTACCAATTTTTGAAACAAACTCATTTTTTGGTTTTCTCTGAGGTCTAAAATTAGTTTACTAAAATACTATTTCTTTTTAGCACAATTTATTCAATCACTACAAAAGTGTGCGTCGGTAAAAAAGCATGTGTTTGACAGCGAAGGGAAGGTTACGGGATAGGCTGGAAAACTTATGCTTTGTGCGTTGGCTGTTATGTTTTTTCTCTTTTTGATTACGGTAAAATTTACATTTTCTTTTCTTTTTTCAAGCTGGCATATAACATGTGTTGTGTGCCGTAATTCGTTTTTTTATTTTTTCAGTCGATATGTACCTTTATGTTCAGAATTAATTTATTGATATTGACTATTTTCTAGTGAACAACTACTGATATTTGCTTTCAACGTATCTTGTCCATTAAATACCATTATTATTGTATTTGCTGTGATATATTTCTCTGAAGATGGGGATGAAGTAAAAAATATTCCGAATTTTTGATTAAATTCTTTCTTGTTATTTAATTCAATTTTAGCATCACCAATTAATCCATCCCCATAAGTCCTTATATAAGCGCTATCACCTTGGATTGTTCCTATTATATTAACTCCTACATCAACTCCACCAATACCATTTTCTTTCAAATACCATTTCTGACTGGTTAAATTCAATACCGCTCCATTGTCGTTATTGTAATTTTCTGTGCTTTTTATACATGTAGTTTCTTTGGATGAATCGTCTTCTTTACTGCATGAAAAAAAGATAGTTAGTCCGATTAATAAAACTGTTATTTTCTTCATTTAATAATATTTTGATAGTTACTTAATTCTCTATGTAGATGTTCTTTTTCTATTAATGGTTGTGTCATTGTTTTTTATGGCACACAACGGGAGTCCGTGCAAAAACCACTACCCGGTTTTCGGACAGGCATGATGAATAGCCCTGTGGATGCAAATAGCGGGTTTAA
>JAFGBL010000045.1 GCA_016933115.1 Bacteroidales bacterium
TAAAATGAAAGTAAGTACAATTAATAAACATATTAGCGGTTTGAAAATGAAGTGCTTCGAAATGCCCAACGCTTCATACACCAACCGACGTAAGCAGCAATGGTGAATTAATTGCTATATAAACAACTAACTATTAACTATACCAGCTAATTAATGCAGAAAAATGGGCCAAAAATTTAGGGTATATTGACCAACAGTGTTTGCAATTTTGGTCCCAACCAAATACAAACACAATTTTTTGTTAGTACAAAAAAACCTATCTAGATAATTGATTTACTACTTTTTTTTCCTATCCGTTCAATTCACCTTTCGGTTTGTTCAATTCACTAAAATCATCATTAAATCACAACACCATCCTTGTCATTTTTGCATAGGAATTAAAATTAAAAAAAATGCAAAAATTTCTCTTTCTCACAGGAAGTGTCTTATTGGGAATAATCACTTTTGCACAAAACGCTGATAACAAAACAGCTATTCCCGGGGCACAGGAAGATAAAAACGTTGAAACGGCGGAGGAAATCATTCAGTTCAGTTCCTTCCAGGAAGTACTGGAATATGCAAATGCCAATGCCATTTCCATTCAAAACGCCACGAGTGGTGAAGAAATCGCCCTCTTAGAAAAAAAGGAATCCAGATCCTATTTACTGCCTTCATTAAATACATCCGTAGGTTATATCGATAACATAGATTTGCAACCTGCATTGCTTCCGGCTCAAATTATCAATCCGGGAGCACCCGAAGGCACCTTTGAGGAGTTAACATTTGGAACAAAATATTCTGCCTCATGGTCGCTTCAGGCTCAATGGGACGTTTTGGATTTCCAGAGAATATTTGCCGTGCAAACCTCCAGCATTGCAGTGGATCAAAGCAAGGCCAATACCGATTTGAACAGATACAGCACCTATAACCTTATTGCATCGACGTATTATTCCATCCTTTTAACCCAGGAATCGATTGATATTTATGAAGAAAATGTCCGGGTTTCCGGGTCCATCTTTAAAAATGCCAATGAGAAATATCTGAAGGGGATTATAAGTGAAGCGGAACTAAACCGGGCAGAAATAAAAAATCTGCAAAACCAGATGATCCTGGACCGGGCCAGGAGTAACCTTGATCAGCTTTACATCCAGCTCCAGAGCCAGCTCAATACAAGCGAACATATTATAATTACCGATGCCCCGGAAAACCTTGGGCTGGAAAATACGACATTCCAGAATCCGCATCCTGAAATCACATGGCAGGAATTAGAAGTAGAAAAGTTTGAATCTATTCTAAAACAACAAAAAGCTATACGCCTTCCTTCAGTGAGCCTGGTTTATCAGAACAATCATACCTGGGCCTGGAATGATTTTATGGATTTTGGAAATGCATATAAACTTCCGCAGCAGTCATTCGGAATAAAACTTACTATGCCTTTGGTGAATTTTTCTATAAGACAAGAAGTCACTCAAACAAAACTGAATCTGCAAATGAATCAGGAGCAACTGAAAAATACCAGGCTGGTGAAAACAAAAGAAGATGAATTGCTAAAACTGCAATTGAACCAGGCTTCTGAATTATTGAAACAAAATACAGAGGTCCTTTCCCTGCAAATACAAAATGATGCCCATACTGAGAACATATACCTTAGCGGTATAATGAGTCTGGATGAACGGCTGGACAAGTACGACGATTTGCTGGCTGCCCAGAACAATTACCTGGAAAGTCTGGCCGAACTAACGTTGGCTCAATACAAAGCATATATCAGGCAAATCAACTATTAATTCAAATTTAAACAGCATAAAAATGAAAAATATCAGAAAAAGATCAATTTTGCCGGCTTTCGCTATTGCGATTTTGCTTTCTTCTTGCCAGAAACAGGAGACTACTTCACCTATTCGAAAAAATATTGAAGAAGCTGTATTCGCGAGCGGGTATATTGAACAGGAAAACAACTATACGGTATCAGCAAACGTGGAAGGGATCATCCTTGGTTTACCGGTAAGGGAAGGAGATTCCGTAATAAAAAACGATTTGATTGTTACCATCAAAAACGATGTTCAAAACAATCAGCTGCAGGATGCCCTTGCGGTTTATAATGATGCGGTGTTTAATGCTTCACCTGATTCACCGCAGTTACTGAATATCCAGGTTCAAATCGATCAGGCTAAACAACAACTGGAGTTCGACAAAGAAAATTATTTGAGATACAAAGATTTGCGGGAGAAAAACTCGGTTTCCAGGTTTGATTTTGAAAAAGCGGAACTGCAATATCAGGCATCACAGAATAATCTGACAGCATTACAAAAGAATTATACAGAAGTATCTAATGCGCTGGAATTAAATGTTCAGCGAAGCCTTGTACAGGTAAACACCCAAAAATCGCTGCTAGGCGATTATAAAATAACAACGGAGGAATCGGGAACGGTTATAAACGTTTATAAAAAAACAGGGAGAACTGGTTCGCAGGGGTGAAGCTGTTGTCCGGATTGGTAGTGGAGATTACATTATTAAACTGTTTGTTGCTGAAAACGACATCACCAAAATAGATATTGGTCAAAGTGTGGCGGTAAATATCAATACCTATCCCAATAAAACTTTCCAGGCAAAAGTTACCAAAATCTATCCGGGTTTTGATGAGTCTGAACAGTCGTATATCGTTGAAGCTCAATTCAGGCAATTACCGGAAAAGATGTTTTCAGGTACGCAATTACAGGCAAATATCCTGACCGACAGCCGGGAAAATGCGCTGGTTGTCCCTGCAGCGTACGTTTTGAATGGAAATCTGGTCAGGCTTGAAAACGGCAGCGAAATACAGATCACAACAGGCAGCAGGAATGATGAATGGGTTGAAGTGGTTTCAGGTATTTCAGAGCAAGATATCATTGTTAATCCTAATAACTAAACGATGAATACGAATCAAAAAATAGCGCATACTTTTTTAACGTCGCGGTTAAGACAATTACTGGTGGCAGTACTAAGCGTGACCTTTGGCATTTCGATGTATGTATTTATGAACAGTTTTATGGCTGGTGTAAATGACCAACAATCTGAAATTACTTTCACTTCGATGCCACACATCAAGATTTACAATGAACTTCCGGCCGAAGTGAAACCCATATTGCCTCAACCAAAAGATGATAATACTGCCTTAATTGTTAATAGCGCACGAAACATCCGGTATACCGAAGGGATAAAAAATGCGGATGCCATTAAAGATAAAATATCAAAATTTGACCAGATAACAGGGGTAACCACACAACTGAATCAAAACATTTTCATCAGGAATGGCGTGTCAAAGGCCAATGCTACCCTTTCGGGAATCAATACGGTGAGTGAGAACCTAATGTTTAAAACTTCCGAGTACCTGGTTGAAGGCGATTTGTTCGACCTGGACAAACGTTCGGATGGAATAATTATGGGGACGCTTCTTGCACAAAATATCGGCGTTGGTATGGATGATAATGTTGTTGTTACCACATCCGATGGCATTTCAAAATCTTTTAAAGTCATCGGCCTCATTGAGACAGGTGCCATTTCAGCCGATAAATCAAGAGCTTTGGTTTCCATACAAACAGCGAGGCAGCTTTTCTCAAAAAACAAAAGCTACGCCACAGAAGTGATGGTGAATATTAAAGACTATAATACTGCCGTAACCATGGCAAACGAAATAGCCAAACTTACCGACTTTAAGGTAGAACCCTGGCAGCAGGGAAATAGCCAACTCGATTCTGCAAATGTGCTGAGAGATATATTAGCGATTGCCGTTTCTTTAACTATTCTGATCGTTGCTGGATTTGGCATCTATAACATTATGAATATGACGGTGAATGAGAAAATAAAAGAGATATCCATTCTCAAAGCGATGGGATTCAACGGAAAAGATGTCATTGAGATATTTCTCACCCAATCCGTTGTAATTGGATTGATTGGTGGATTTACCGGATTGATTCTGGGCAGAATAATTGTAAGAATTGTTGACAATATACCCTTTAAAATAGCTACGCTGTCAACACTTCCGGTAGCATACAATCCGACGGACTATATACTTGCATTTTTCTTTGGTATCCTTATCACTTTTCTTGCCGGATACCTTCCTGCACGAAAAGCATCAAAAGTTGATCCTGTGGAAATAATAAGAGGATAAATTATTTAATCTAAATTCATGGCAACACTATCAGTAAATAACATTACCAAATATTTTTATGAACCCGTAGAGTTCCAGGTTTTAAAAAACATCTCTTTTGAAGTAGAAAAAGGCGAGTTTGTAGCCATTATCGGCAAATCAGGTTCTGGAAAATCAACGCTCCTTTACTTGCTGTCAACGCTGGATACCGACTATGAAGGTTCGATATCTATTAATGGCATACAGGTAACCGGATTAAAACAAAACAAACTGGCAAGCTTTCGCAACGAACATATTGGCTTTGTTTTCCAGTTTCACTTTTTGCTGCCTGATTTTACCGTACTTGATAATGTTATGTTACCAGCCCTGAAACTGAATCGCAAAAGCAAAGATGAAATAGAGCACAAAGCAATTGAATTACTCACGCTGCTTGACATCAAAGGGCAGGAGCATAAAAAAGCATCAAAAATATCCGGCGGTCAGCAACAAAGGGTAGCCATTGCAAGGGCGCTGATTAATTCTCCCGCTATTATCATGGGTGATGAGCCCACCGGTAACCTGGATTCTAAAAACACGAAAATTGTCTTTGATATCTTTCGTCAGTTGGCCAGGGAACAGGGCCAAACCATAATAGCAGTCACCCACGACGATGAATTTGCAGCCAACTGTGACCGAATCATTGAGTTATCGGACGGAATGCTGGTAGATACAATTTAGGATCATAACATTTTAAAATAATAAACAGATGAGAAGCTTAATATTTGGACTATTCCTGGTGATTGTTTCACCCATGTATGCACAAAGTCAATCTCCTGTTACCGGAGTTTGGAATACGGGGGAGGAAAATACTAAAGTTGAGATTTTTGAGAATGAAGGTGTCCTTACCGGAAAAATACATTCTTCAGACAATAAGAAGGTTAAAATTGGGCTGATTATGCTTAAAGACCTTGAAGCGGCCGATGGTTACTGGAAAGGTAAAATATATTCGTTAAAGCGGCAAAAATGGTTTGATGTATTGATGAAACCCAATGGAAACAAACTGGAACTTGAGGTTTCAACCGGTTTTTATAAAAAATCATTAGAATGGGTAAGGAACAACCACAACTGATTTGTTGAATATTAATTGAATTGGAACATCTAAAGATTAACCCGCATTATTCATCTGAAAGCGCAGCGAATCGGATGAATTTGTGCTGGCACGTGGGGAGCAATGCGGGAAACCCCGACTTAGAAATACCCAATTTTGGGGAATGCAATGAACCCAAAATTGTTGGTATTACATAGTCGAAAGAAAATTCATGAATTTTCCGGGTTAAAGAGGCAGATCAAAAGATGTTTCTACTGATCAGGGAAATTGTAAATTTGCTGTTATTCAATTCAAACGTTTACACTTTTGAAATCAAAAATAAGTATTGTACTACCCATTGTACTGGCATTGATTCTTCCGGGATTGAGTCTTTTTACCAACTCAGGATTATTATCTCAGGATAATGTTGGATTCTACCAAAGTTGGATTATGGCTTCTTTCATTTCATACCTTCTTTGGTATTTCCTTTGGTATTTGTGGGATATTAAATCACTTTACAACAATTGGTGGTATATAGTACGATTGTTGGTCCTGGCCGGAATCATGATTACAGCATTATTATTGTTTACCTATAAAAGTGGTGAGAATTTAGAATGGCCTGCTCTTGTCGCCAGAATAATTATCGGCTCAATAGTATTCCTGACTATTCAATATGCCTTAAAAGCACA
>JAFGBL010000046.1 GCA_016933115.1 Bacteroidales bacterium
AAATTAATATTGAAGGTAATCAATATGTAAATGACAAAGTTATCCTGTCGAAGCTTGGGATAAAAAAAGGTAAAAATGTTTCTGTTTTTGATATTGAAAATGGAATCAGTGCAATTTTCGGATCCAATAATTTTTCCAAGGTTACCTATGAAATCAATAAGGTAAATCCTTTGTCGAATTATATTCTAACTATTAGAACTTACGAAAAGAAACCTGCCACCATCAGGGGGGCATTTCATTACGATAACACATTTTCGGCAGGAATTGTACTGAATGTAACTCTGAGAAACCTGCCTGGTAAATCTTCCAGGACTATGTTTATAACCGATATATCCAAAAATCCCAAATTCCGCCTTGACTTTCTGAAATATGTGGGTCCGGCAAAAAGAGCCGGATTAAATCTTCGTTACGAATACTTGAATCAGCAAATCCCAAATTACCAGGAAGGTGAAATCAATGACATAGACATTTCAAAAGAAAATAACTTTTATGCAGGCCTCATAACGACCCAATCATTAAAACGAAGTTTATACCTGGGATTAAGTTACCAGTTCAACAATCAAAAATCCAAGTTTAAAAAGATTGTTCCGGAAGGTATAAAAAATGGAGCCTTTAATTTTGCCAGGGCTGATCTGATATTTCAAATCAATACATTCAACGACAGGAACTATCCCATCTCTGGCAGGGAACTGAAAATGGGAGGAAACATATATTTTGCTAATGAATATAAAATCAGATATGATAAAGGAATTGATACAATTTACTTCCCACTTTCGGGTGATGAGAACATCAGTCTCCCTTTGTCGGAAAATCAGTTTAATGATCTGATTGTAAAACCATTCACACCAGAAACCTATGTTTTAGCCTTTTTTAGTTATATCGAATACTTTGAACTTGCCAAACGTTTTCAGATTTTGCCGTTGGTTTCATTGGGCGTCACCTTATCCAAACAGGAAGAAGCAATTTTTAATAATTATCGAATTGGAGGATACCAGCGCGTCAGATTCTCGGATAACCCTTTCATTGGATTGAATTACACAGAAGTAGATTATGAAAATTTTTTAATAACAGGCCTTTATTTCCAGAACATTTTGCTGAAAAATATTTATTTAATGTACAGCGCGAACCTATTGCTTCCCCAGGAACATATCCCATTGGATGATCTGGATAGCTTTAATTTCTCAGAAATGTTTGAAAATAATTCTTTATTGGGTTATGGCCTTGAACTCACTTACAAAAGTTTTTTAGGGCCGATCAGCTTTGGCCTCAACAGAAATACACGCGATCCCTATTTCAGGTATTACCTATCAATCGGATATTCATTCAACTTTTCTGACTGATAGCCTGATATCAACTGCAGATTCTGCTCTTTCTTTTCATTTTTTAAATAGTTCGAAAAGCATGATGAATTTATTTACCAGTCCAACAAGGCAGAATCTAAAATCTTCCCCGGAAAATGCTTAATTTCGTGGATAATGTCAAAAATAGAGTTTGTTAAATTTCTGAAAAGCTTCCTTGCCGAATCGGTAATTGAATCGGTTGTAGGTGATACATCCGTCAGGCTGGATGTAGTTTATGTAAATGGGCGAAAAGTATTGAATGCTCCCCATGCCAATTATTCCTACGGTCATTTGCACCGAATATTCCAGGAAACATTTCAGCAATTGAATTTTTCGCGCAAAACTTTCAACCAGGTATTGATCCTGGGGTTTGGAGCCGGAAGTGTAATGTCAATTTTACAGAATGACTATCAAACGGAGAGCACCGTTACGGGAGTTGAGATCGATAAAGTGATAATTTCCCTCGCTGAAAAGTATTTCAATCTCCATAATTTCAGAAATCTTACAATTGTCAATGAAGATGCATATCTTTATATGGAAAGGAACAGAAGAACCTTCGATCTTATCATTATCGACCTTTATATTGATAATAAAGTGCCGGAGAAATTTGAGACACTGAAGTTTTTGGAGATGATTGAAAAGGGTATTGCCAAAAATGGTATCGTTCTGTTCAATAAATTTGTGTTTGATAAAAAAAGCGGTGATGAAGCCGATGATTTGCTCAGAAAATTTGAACAAACCCTTGGATTTACAGAAGTGATAACGATTAAATCGAAGAGAGAAAACCGGATGTTGGTTTACAGGAATAAATAAAATGCAAAACTATTTTTCAAAGATTGCAAAGGAACTGAACATTGGGATCGACCAGGTTCAGAATACGGTTAGCTTGCTGGAACAGGGAGCAACCGTACCGTTCATTGCCCGCTATCGCAAGGAAATGACTGGTAGTCTGGATGAAACAGAGATTATGGGTATCCGCGACCGGCTCGAAAAACTGAAAGAGTTGGACAAACGCCGTGATACCATCCTGAATACAATCAGGGAGCAGGAAAAACTGACCCCTGAGCTTGAAAAGCAAATTCAGGAAGCTCAATCCATGACCGAACTGGAAGACATTTACCTTCCCTATAAGCCGAAACGAAAGACCCGGGGTACTATTGCCAGGGCAAAAGGGCTCGAACCACTGGCAAAAATCCTGATGACCCAAAATTATGATAATCCGGAAAGGCAGGCTGAAAGGTTCGTTTCAGCAAAAAATGATATCAATAGTGTGGAGGAAGCACTTGCTGGTGCACGCGACATTATCGCCGAATGGGTGAATGAAAACAAATTTGCCCGGTCAAAGATCAGGAGCCTGTTTTTGAGGAAGGCTACGATCGAATCCAGGGTTGCAAAAGGAAAAGAAGAAGCGGGCAACAAATATGAAAATTATTTCCAATGGTCCGAACCGATCATGAAGTCTCCTTCCCACCGAATCCTGGCCATGTTTCGGGGTGAAAAGGAAGGATTTCTGAAAATCAAGGTCGGACCACCCGAAGAAGAAACCATTGATATCCTGGAAAAACAATTCATCAAATCAGATAATGCTTCGGCAAACCAGGTTTATGAAGCTATCCGTGATGGGTATAAACGGCTGATGCAGCCTTCAATCGAAACGGAGGTCAGAGCCCAGGCCAAAGAGCAAGCCGATGAATATGCAATCCGTGTTTTTGCCGACAATCTCCGGCAGCTACTGATGGCTGCTCCCCTGGGAGAAAAAAATGTCCTTGCCATTGATCCCGGATTTGTTTCGGGATGTAAACTGGTTTGCCTCGACCGGCAGGGGAAACTACTCTACAACGAAACCATTTTCCCCCACCCTCCTCAAAATGAGGTAAAGAATTCCATCAATAAAATTCTCCAATTGGTGAATGCCTATAAAATCGAGGCCATCGCTATTGGAAACGGCACTGCAGGAAGGGAGACAGAAGGCATGTTCAGGCGAATCAGGTTCGACCGGGATATTACCGTCGTTATGGTGAACGAGAGCGGAGCATCTGTTTATTCTGCATCCTCTCTTGCAAGGGAAGAATTTCCAGATTATGATGTTACCGTGAGGGGTGCTGTATCCATTGGCAGGCGTTTGATGGATCCACTGGCAGAACTGGTAAAAATCGATCCCAAATCCATCGGTGTAGGGCAGTACCAACACGATATAAACCAATCAGAGCTAAGCAAAAGCCTGGATGATACAGTCATAAGCTGCGTAAATTCGGTGGGCGTTGAGGTAAATACTTCCAGCAAGCAATTGCTGTCATATGTGTCGGGAGTTGGGCCGGCCCTGGCAGCCAACATCGTTGATTACAGGAATAAAAACGGGGCTTTCACATCCAGAGGTGATTTGAAAAATGTTCCCCGTTTAGGTGAAAAGGTATTTGAACAGGCCGCCGGGTTTCTCAGGGTCAGAAATTCAACGAATCCGTTGGATAAAAGTGCCGTTCACCCCGAAAGTTATTACATTGTTGAAAGAATGGCTAAAAAACTGGATTGCTCCATCGGAGATATGATGAACAGCGAAGACCTAAGGAAGAAAATTAATCTTCAGGATTTTGTTACCGATAAAACCGGTTTGCCGACACTTGAGGATATAATGCACGAATTGGCCAAACCGGGAAGGGATCCCCGTGAGAAATTCGGCTTTTTTGAATTTGCCAAAGGCATCCGCACTATTGACGACCTCGAAATCGGCATGGAATTACCTGGGATCATCACCAACATCACCGCTTTTGGCGCTTTTGTCGACATCGGGATCAAACAAAACGGTCTGATCCATGTCAGCAATATGGCCAATGAATATGTCAGCGATCCGAACCAATATGTGAAGCTGAACCAAAAAATCAAGGCTAAGGTAGTGGATATTGATAAATTAAGAAAACGTATTCAGCTATCACTTAAGGATGTCGGTAAACAATAAATCGGGCGATACGGAAAATTTTCAGGGGCAAAATTTATCAAATTTTCTTACGTTTGTATACAAAAATTACGGTTTCAATGAGGCACTTAATCCGTTTGTTTTTTATACTCTCCATCCTGATTCTGTTGTTTGGAAGTAAATTGTACAGCCAGCGTATACAGGGTGCTGTTATTGGGGGTTTCAACCTTTCGCAGGTAGATGGGGATGAAATTTTCGGGTTCACGAATTTCGGACTGAATGCCGGCCTTGGAGCAGTGGTTCCGCTAAGTAAAAATTTTTCTTTTAGCATCGAAACGCTTTATAGCCAAAAGGGTTCCACTCAGAATAAGCAATATTCAGAAACCGACAGTCTTGGAAATGAATTGAACGGTGCCTACAAACTCAATCTCGATTACCTTGAAGTGCCCATTTTGGTCCATTACAATGACAGGGATATCCTGATGGCCGGATTGGGTTTCTCATATGGCCGGTTGGTCAGCGTAAAGGAATACGAACACACCCGGAAAATTGAAACCACTACCCTTAACGGAGGGCCTTACGACAGGAACGATTTTAGTGTAGTTGCCGATCTGAGGTTCAGGGTTCTAAAAAAATTTCCCCGTTTTAAAGCAAATATAAGGTATACTTATTCGATCGCAAAAATCCGGACACGAGACTTCTATAACACCCGTGGTGAGTATGTAAGCACGCGCGACCAGTTCAACAATATATTATCCTTCCGTTTGATTTATATGTTCAATGAGAAACCACCGGTAGCAGATACCAAAAATAATGATTCGGGATTTTAATGTTTCTTTCAATTTCACCTTGTTTAAGGGAATTATTGACATGATTAAAGAAATATATACTGCAAAATTGAAAGATTTCTCCTAATTACAATTGCAATACACATTAGTAGTTTTGTAAATGTTATTCATCCCGGTTCAATTAAATCGATTAGATTTGCGCCAGAAAAAAATGCTATGAGTGAATACCTGAGCTGGGCTTTCATCTGGAAATTTATCAAGTTTGGGATTGTCGGTTTTTCAGGCGTTTTTGTGGATTTTGGCTTTACTTTTATCTTCAAGGAATGGCTTAAAATTCCAAAATATGTTGCCAATGCCATCGGATTCTCCATTGCAGCCAGCTCAAATTATTTGTTCAACCGCATTTGGACTTTCCACAGCCATGACCCGCAAATTTTGGCTGAATACACCCAGTTTCTTGCCATCTCTATCATCGGTTTAGGCATCAATACTTTGGTTTTATGGATTTTGGTGAGTAAGTACAAAAAACATTTTTACCTTTCAAAATTGTTTGCGATCGGAGTTGTAACGATCTGGAATTTTCTGGCCAA
>JAFGBL010000047.1 GCA_016933115.1 Bacteroidales bacterium
ATTGTTTATTTTAATTAACTGGTTATCGCCATCGGTATAAAAATTGGCAACCAGCCTTTCTCCTGACAGCGTCCTGTCATTTAAAGCACCCAATGGAAATTCATCGGTATGTACTTTCCTGTTTAAAGTATGGTACCGGGCCAACCTGTATATGAAATTTGTATCCTGTAATAATTCTTCAAAATCGTTGTAATTCGGATGTTGCACAATGAAATTATCAATAGCTTCATCAGTTGGTAAGAATAA
Source organism: Bacteroidales bacterium (assembly GCA_016933115.1). Classification (GTDB taxonomy): domain Bacteria; phylum Bacteroidota; class Bacteroidia; order Bacteroidales; family JAADJA01; genus JAADJA01. Next base: position 247 of record JAFGBL010000047.1, read on the forward strand.
AGTATAGTCTTCTCCGTGAGGATTATAACCCCATAAAGTAATCAGTATTTTCCCTTCGTCAAATAACCTGTACGATTTTGAAAATTCCTCTTTGTTGGTTTCAAGGTACTGGCTTATTGATGAAGAATCTTCAATCCATTTGGAATCATAATGATCAGTTTCACAGGATGGCATTACTAAAGAAAGTATAATCCCTTGAATTAGTATAAATGTATTGATATGCCTAAGTTTGCTGAACCGCTTCTTTCTCCGGAATATATTTAACATGGTTAATTCCATATCCTGTTAACTGATGAAGACCTGATAATTAGAGATATTACTATATAATATACACTTTTTAATTGCAGCCGAATTTACGATTATATGCTTGATATTTCAAATGAAAAAATGATTTTGAAATAATATTTATACCACAAACAATTACAAAATATCAGGAATTTGGCAGTCTTCAGTTCATATGAACAAAAAAGCTGTTTCATCTTTATTTGAAACAGCTTTTTTGTGCCCAGAACAAGACTCGAACTTGCACACCGTAATCGGCACCAGCCCCTCAAGCTGGCGTGTCTACCAATTTCACCATCTGGGCATGAAATAAAGAACCCGACACATTAAATGTGATGGTTAGGGCGTGTCTACCCCCCGATAGCTATCGGGGCCACCATCTGGGCATTACTTTTAAAGAACGATTCCAATTTCAGGAATGTCGTGCAAAACTAAAAAAAATCTTTAAACCAATTATGCATTTAAAAAAAAATTACTTCCGGGTATAATCAACTTCTTTTTTTACACTGATAATAATGCCGTTGGTTACGGTAAAAATTATCCTTTCCGATTTTTTAACTGCAGGTGATAATATGGGATCTAATGTGGTTTGCCCTTTATTAATTTCAGTACCTTTTAACTCCGAAGTTTTTTCGTAGATATAAATTTCACCGGTTGATGTTGGAATGATACTGGTTGGCTCACCTAAATCTTTTTTTACCAATTTAATGTCTGAACCTTCATATTTTTTCAAATGATGTAATCCTGCACAACTTGTAATCAATATTATAAAAAAAAGCAAAATATATTTTTTCTTAACTTGCATAATTATTAATTTTTCAATTATTGTGTCGTATTAACACAAAAGATTAAATTTGCAATTTCGATAATTTGTATTTCAGATTTTAAATTTATTACGAATTAATATTACAAATATGAAAAAACTTTCTTTTTTTATTATTGGAATTTTTATATCCGCAAATTTATTTGCCCAGCAAGCATTGTTTGGAGGCCAGGAAATTGTATCTCCCGAAATTCACGAGGACTGTTCAGTCACATTCAGGGTTCAGGCACCCGATGCAACCAAAGTAACAATCAGTGGCGACTGGATGCCGTCTCAGGGATTTACGCCTGGTTCAGAAGAGATGGTAAAAGATGAAAAAGGAGTGTGGACATACACTTCCGATATTCTGTCTCCGGAATTATATAGTTATACTTTTACAGTCGATGGTTTTAAATCAACCGACCCGAATAATCCTTTTATTGTGCGTGATGTATCTTCTACAATGAATATCTTTATCATCGGAGGCTTGCAGGCTGATTTGTATAAAGTTAATGACATCCCTCATGGTACACTGGCTTCCCGCTGGTACGATTCGCCGGGACTTGGGATTGACCGCAAAATTACTGTTTACACTCCTCCGGGTTATGAAACATCAAAGGAAAAATATCCGGTTATGTATTTACTTCACGGAGCTGGTGGCGATGAAGAGGCATGGAGCACTTTGGGCAGGGCTGCTCAAATTCTCGATAACCTTATTTCTCAAGGTAAAGCCAATCCTATGATTGTTGTTATGCCAAACGGCAATGTTACCCAGGATGCTGCACCAGGAGCAGGCAGCGACGGTTTCTATAAACCTCAGTTTATGGCACCGAAAACCATGGATGGTACATATGAGGCAAACTTTATGGATATAGTTAAGTTCGTGGAATCGAATTACCGGGTGAAAGCTGATAAGGCCAATCGGGCCATTGCAGGCCTTTCAATGGGAGGTTTCCACTCGTTGCATATTTCAAGATATTTCCCAAATACATTTGATTATGTGGGATTGTTCTCTGCGGCAATTATGACTCGCGAAGATGCTACCGGAAAAGTTTACAGCAATTTCGATGAAACCCTGAAAAAACAAATGGATAATGGTTATAAACTGTATTGGATTGGAATAGGGAAAGAGGATTTTTTGTATGAATCCAATAAAGAATTCCGTGAGAAACTGGATAAAATGGGTATGAAATACAGCTATATGGAAACCGGTGGAGGCCATATATGGAAAAACTGGAGGGTCTACTTGTCAGAGTTTGTGCCACTGTTATTCCGTTAGTTAAATGCTCCTGAAAATCAAGATTAACCATAAATCTAAAAATTATGAAAAAAAGATTTCTACTACTGATTTTCTGTTGCTCTATATTGTTTGGTGCTTCTGCTCAGGAACTGGCAAACTTTATGAGGCGTGCACCTATTATTTCTCCCGAGATCGGAGAAGAAAATGTTACATTCAGGATTTCTGCTCCGGATGCCAAACTGGTAAGGCTTTACGGATCATGGATGGCTGATTACAGTTCATCAATCAATATGATGAAAGACACAGCAGGAATATGGGCAATAAGCATACGTAAGCCATCCCCTGAGCTTTATACGTATAATTTTATAGTTGACGGGCTTGTTGTAAATGATGCCAGAAATGTTTTTATGCAAAGAGATGGCACTCGTTATTTAAGTGTACTGCTGATACCAGGTGATTTAACCGAGAATTATTTTGAAGCAAACGAACACGGAAACCTTTCAAAAGTCTGGTACGATTCTCCGACACTCGGATTAAACCGCCGTATGTTTGTTTATACACCTTATGGTTATGAAACCAGTGGGGAAAATTACCCGGTACTTTACCTTTTGCATGGTGGAGGTGGCGATGAAGACGCCTGGAGCACAATGGGGCGTGCCCGTCAGATTCTTGATAACCTGATTGAAAAGGGATTGGCAAAACCAATGATCTGTGTAATGCCAAATGGAAACCCGGGGCAGCAGGCAGCAAGTACCCAGTTAATTGAAGAAAAACCTTTTGACCGAAGAGATCCGAACAATGCAGATTTGTATGTGAAAAGTCTGGTTAATGACATAATCCCTTTTGTGGAATCGCATTACAGAGTGATAGCAAAACCGGAAGCCCGGGCGGTTTCAGGATTATCAATGGGAGGGGGGCATACCCTGGCTGTAACCAGGTTATTCCCCGGAACCTTCGATTACATTTGCCCTTTAAGTATCGGAGTCAGAGGAGAAGCAGCCGATATCGACAAACAACTTTTGCCTGTAAAAGAAGGCGGTTATAAATTATACTGGTTTGCTTGTGGTGAATCCGATTTCCTCTGGGAAATGGCTAAAGAGCTTGATGCCGCTTTAACCCGCAACGGTATGGAACATACTTTTTATGTTACCGATGGTGGTCATACATGGGCAAACTGGAGAAAATACCTGAATACTTTTGCTCAACTTTTATTTAAATAAACTGATTATACGAATAAAAGCTGAATTTATGAAAATTTCTAAGTTGAAAATTGGGAGGAAACCTTTTCCAGGTTTAAAACTTTGGATAAGGTAACTAAATGATAATAGAAATGATTTTCAACGCTTGATTCGTAATTATTATTAAATTCAAAACATTAAGAAAAATATCATGAAAAAATATTTATTAGCTATTATTGCTTTATTTGCCGTTTCAGGAATATTCGCACAGGAGATAGGTAATTTTATGGGACGCCAGCGAATCGTATCTCCGGAAATCGGAGAAACTGAAGTAATATTCCGTATTTCGGCACCTTATGCTGATTCAGTACAGATTTCAGGGGGATTTGGCCCCATTGTAAAAATGGAAACACAATTCGGGACAATGGATGTTCCCGGAAATCTTGATCTTTCGAAGGATGAAAATGGTGTTTGGTCTATTACTGTACCGCTGCCTGAACCGGAGCTTTATACCTACAGTTTCATTGTTGACGGAATCAGTGTTAACGATCCGAATAATGTTTTTATGCAACGTGATGGGACACGTTACCTAAGTGTTTTGCTTATTCCGGGTGAATTAACCGAAAATTATTTTGAAGCAAACCAGCGGGGCAATCTGAACCAGGTCTGGTACGATTCTCCTACTTTGGATATGACACGGCGTATATTTGTTTATACTCCTTACGGATATGCTGATAGTAAAGTAAAATATCCGGTGCTCTATTTATTGCATGGCGCAGGTGGTGACGAAGATGCATGGAGTACGATGGGGCGTGCCTGTCAGATTCTGGATAACCTGATTGAAAAAGGCCTGGCAAAACCAATGATTTGTGTGATGCCAAACGGAAATCCGACTCAGTATGCTGCTCGTACTTTAATGATTGATGAAAAGCAGGTTGATCGCAATGCCCCCGGAATGGGGATGATGGGTAATCTTTATCCTAAAAGTATAGTTGAAGATATTGTTCCGTTCATTGAAAAAACTTACCGCGTTGACTCTAACCCAAAATCAAGGGCTATTGCCGGCCTTTCCATGGGTGGTGCACATACTATTTCTACTTCGTTGATGTATCCCGGATTTTTTGATTACATCTGCCCGCTGAGCATGGGGTTAATGACCAGAGAAGGTGATGAAGAAGCTTTGAAAAATTATGAGAAGCAGTTTAAAGCATTAAAAAAAGGAGGCTATAAATTATATTTCCTGGCTTGTGGCGATACAGATTTTCTTTATGAATCGGCAAAAAATCTTGACCAAATGTTAACTGATAATGGATTGAAACATACATTTTTTGTGACACCTGGTGGGCACACCTGGTCAAACTGGAGGATTTACCTCAATACCTTTGCGCCAAAACTATTTAAATAAAAATATATGGATTCTCTTTCACGAAGAAAATTTTTAAAAGGGGCTGCCCTGGCGGCAACTCCTATTATTATTTTACCCCGAACCTCCTATGGTTTATGGAGTAATCAACAGGATTATCAGATTATAGAAACTGCCTTTGGCAAACTTCGTGGTTACCGTGAAAATGGTGTCAGCATTTTTAAAGGAATTCCTTATGCAGGGAGCGTTTCCGGTAAAAACCGTTTTCAGAAGGCCGGGCCTGTAGAACCATGGCCAGGAATTCGCGATGCCCTTCGGTTAGGGAATCCATCGATACAACCTCCAAATCAAACCTATGGAATTAATGAACCCGATCCGGCAGAAGATTGCCTTGTTTTGAATATTTGGACACCAGCCAACGATAATAAAAAACGTCCGGTGATGGTATATAACCATGGTGGTGGTTTTCGAACAGGTTCAGGGGGAAGCAACTCACAGGATGGGGCAAACCTCGCTCGGATGTACGATGTGGTGGTAGTTGCCACAAATCATAGGCTCGGATTATTGGGATTTCTTTATCTTGATGAATTGGGCGGAGAACAATACAAGGGTTCAGGTAATCGGGGAGTTCAGGATATTGCTGTTGCCCTGAAATGGATTAATGAGAACATTTCAGAATTTGGTGGTGATCCTGAAAATGTAATGATTTTTGGAGAGTCGGGAGGTGGAATGAAGACTTCCTGTTTGTACGCCATGCCTGAAGCTGCTCCCTATTTTAATAAGGCTTCGATTGAAAGTGGGCCGGGTGTTGAAATTATCAGCGCAGAAGATGCTGCACAAACAACACTTTCACTTCTCGATTATCTTAATGTCTCTAAAAAAGACTGGAAAAAATTACTGGATGCACCGGTTGAGAAATTACTGGAAGCACAGGATAAATTGCCCCGAAAAACAGTTGTAAGATCAGGTGGTTTTTATGGGATCGGAAATTCAGGTATTGGCAGTTTTGGTGCTGTTAAAGATGGTTTTATTTTACCCGATCATCCCTTTGAACCAACAGCACCTGAATTGTCAAAAGATAAACCTTTATTAACCGGTTGGAATGAAGATGAATACATTTTCTTTGCCATGACCAGTGGTGATAATGAGGTTTTTACATTAACCGATGACCAATTAAAAATACGTCTAAAGAGGGATTACGGTGATAATGCTGAAATAGTCCGCAAAACCTATCATGAAGTAAATCCGGAGAAAACTCCCGGAGAAATTTATATTGCTATCCGTTCGATAATGATGATGGGATTGGGGTCGATTCGTATTGCTGAACGAAAAGCCCAACAGGGAAGCGCTTCGGCTTATTTGTATAATTTCGGTTATAAATCGAATGCAAAAATTCCGGGGACAGAATTTGAATTCGGGTCCATGCATGCCCTCGATATTCCCTTTAAATTTTATAATGTAGAAGGTGGAATGGCAGGAACCAAACCCGACCGTTTTGAGGCTTCAAAAAATATGACCTCTTTATGGACCAGTTTTGCCCGCACGGGGAAACCTGCTGCAGAGGGGCAACCCGAATGGCCTGCATTTAACTTAAAAGACAAGCCACTTATGAGAATTGACACACATTGTTCGGTGATTAATAATCGGTATAAATCAATTCGTG
>JAFGBL010000048.1 GCA_016933115.1 Bacteroidales bacterium
AACCGGTTTACGGTTAAATCCAACCGCTCCGAAGTGCTGTTTGTGGATTACATGGCCGAGCACCTCACCCCCAACGGCAGGGCTGCCATCATTGTCCCCGAAGGGATCATTTTCCAGAGCGGGACAGCCTATAAGCAGCTTCGCAAAATGCTGGTGGACGATTACCTCGTGGGAGTCATTTCGTTGCCTGCCGGGGTGTTTAATCCCTATTCCGGGGTAAAGACTTCCATTCTGTGGCTTGACAAAGCCCTTGCAAGGAAAACCAACAACATCCTTTTTGTTAAAATTGCTGCCGATGGCTTTGACCTGGGCGCTCAACGCAGGCCTATCAAAGAGAACAGCCTGCCCGAAGCATTGAAGCAAATTGGTTTATACAAACAAGCCCTGCTAAAAGGCAATGAAATGAATATGGAAGCAGTTCCCAATTTCTCATTGGTTGATAAGTCAAAGATAGCAGCAAAAGGAGATTATAATTTGAGTGGGGAGCGATATATAACAATAAGCAAAATTTTAACTAAATATGATTTAGTTTCATTAGCAGAAATTTGCGAATTTAATAATGGGCTTTGGACTGGTAAAAAAGAGCCATTAATTGAAATCAATGTTATTAGGAATACTAATTTTCGCAATGATGGTCGAATTGATTGGTCCGATATAGCCAATTTAGATGTTGAAGTTAGACAATATGAGAATAGAGAACTGAAATATGGGGACATCATTATTGAAAAATCAGGAGGTGGTCCAACTCAACCTGTTGGAAGAGTAGTATTTTTTAACAAAACTGATTCTGGATTTTCTTATAGTAACTTTACTTCCAGGATTCGCCTAAAGGATGAAAGAATGCTACCTGAATTTCTTTGGCTTATGCTTTGGTACTTTTATCAACGAGGAGAAACTGAAAAATTTCAAAATCGAACAAGTGGGATTAGAAATCTCGATTTTAAATCATACCAACAAATCCAAATCCCCCTCCCGCCGCTTTTCGTCCAGCAGGAAATCGTTAAGGAGATTGAAGGTTACCAGAAGATCATTGATGGCGCCCGCATGGTAATCGAAAACTACAAACCGCAGATAAAGATAAATCCGGAGTGGGAGATGGTGGAGTTGGGAGAGGTGTGTGATTTTGTCAGAGGTCCTTTTGGTGGAAGTTTAAAGAAAGAAATTTTTAAAGAATCAGGAATTGCGGTTTATGAGCAATCTCACGCGATTTATAATCAATTTGATGATGTTAGATATTTCATTGATGAAGTAAAGTACAATGAAATGAGACGCTTTCAAGTATTTCCAGGCGATCTGATAATGAGTTGTTCAGGAACAATGGGTAAAGTTGCAATTATTCCAAATGGAGTTAAAAAAGGAATTATAAACCAAGCGTTATTAAAGCTCACACCTAAAGAGCCTATTGATGTTCATTACTTAAAATTATGGATGGAAAGTGATAATTTTCAACAAAGTTTAAAGTCAAACGTATATGGTGCCGCTATTCAAAATGTAGCATCAGTTAATGTACTTCAATCTTTGAAATTGAATTTGCCTCCTAAAGAAACTCAAAAACAGATTATCTCGCAGATTGAAAAAGAGCAAGATTTGATAAACAGCAATAAAAAGCTTATTGAAATCTACGAACAAAAGATCAAGGAGCGGATAGCGGAGGTATGGGGGGAAGACAAGGTAGAAGATAAAAGTAAAAAGGCAAAAGTAAAACCATACATTGATGATGGAGGTGAGGCATTGATGGCGGCGGAGGGGTAAAAAGTAAACGCGCCTCTTTGGGTGCATCGGATCAACTGTACTCTTATTGGTGCTGTAAATGTGAGACAAAAGCAAACGAAAACAAAGGTTGCCTAAATTCTCACCGGATAATTTTACCGGTCAAATCCATTATCCCGCCCTTGAAATATGACATACTATTCCAAAATCGTAAGGAGTTGAATCAATTTCGAATGTTGTGGAAACCGTTTTAATAGTTCCAGCTTTTTACCCATTTCAAAATCATCGAAATCAAAACCCGGTGCCACCGTACAACCAACCAGTGAATAGGAATTATTTTGAATGACCTTTGCTGCAAACCAGTAATTTTTACCAACGACAAACTGCAACACCTGGTTCTTTTCCGGATCATTGCCAAGGGTTATTTCGAAAAGCTTGCCATCGGGGCGGATAATGAATAGGGTAATGGGGGCGCCGGAATAAAAATGCCATGTTTCGTCAGACTTTATCCGGTGAAAGGCTGAAAAATCATGGCTTTCAAGAAGGAAGTAAATGGAGGTCGAAAAGTTTCTGAATCCTGAATAACGTTCGGGAAGGCTTTTTTTGTGGATCACTTCACCCGAGCGGTAAACCTCCCTGAAATAGCCCCCTTCGGGGTGTTTTTGTAATTTTAATTTGTTGATCCAGTAAGATGCTTCGTAAGGCATGCTATAGCAATTTATTTTCATTCAGGATCATTTCCATCAGTTCCTGTATCTTCCCGGCTTCGTGCGATGCAACTTCAGCAAAATCAATTTCTTTAGAGGCAAAAATGATTCCCCGCGATGAATTGACGATCAAACCGCATTTGTTGTTCAAACCGAATTTAGCAACTTCCTCCAGGCTGCCTCCCTGAGCACCGACTCCCGGAACCAACAGGAAATGCTCCGGTATGATTTTCCTTATATCAGCCAGCATATTGGCTTGTGTCGCTCCCACCACGTACATCATGTTGTCGGAATTTCCCCATTCCTGCGATTTGATCAGAACTTCTTCAAAAAGCCGGTTGGATGTGCCCTTCAGATCATGAAACTGGAAATCAGAGGCACCTTTGTTGGAGGTAAGTGCCAGCAAAATAACCCATTTGTTTTGATACTCCAGAAAGGGGCTGACGGAATCGATCCCCATGTAAGGGGCAACCGTTACAGCATCGAAATCCAGTTGTTCGAAAAAGGCTTTTGCATACAATTTTGAAGTGTTTCCAATATCCCCCCGTTTGGCATCGGCAATCGTAAAAACATCGAATTTCTTCAGGTAATTTATTGTTTTTTCCAGGCTTATCCATCCTGCGGATCCATTGCTTTCATAAAAAGCCAGGTTGGGTTTGTATGCGATGGCATATGGATGGGTACGGTCGATGATCCGTTTGTTGAATTCAAATACCGGATCGTCAGTATTTTTTAGATGTACGGGAATTTTATCCGGATCACTGTCCAGCCCGACACATAAAAATGATTTCTTTTTTTGTATCAGCTCAAAAAGTTCGGTTCGGGTCATTTAATGTTTTCTCGGTTAGAAATAAAATTTTTACAGGCTAATTTCCTCCTTCAGTCTTTCTGCGTTTTCGGCAAGCTGCAGTTGGTCAATCAGTTCCTGCACATTTCCGTCGATGATGGACTGTAAATTGTAAAGCGTAAGGCCTATCCGGTGGTCAGTAACCCTTCCCTGCGGCCAGTTATAGGTTCTGATCTTAGCCGAACGGTCGCCGGTTGAGACCATGGTTTTCCGTTTGGAGGCTACCTCGTCCAGGTATTTTTTGTATTCCATTTCATAAATCCTGGTTCTCAAAACCGAAAGTGCTTTCTCGTAATTTTTAATCTGCGATTTTTCGTCCTGGCAGGTAGCGACAATTCCGGTCGGGATGTGTGTCAATCGCACTGCCGAATAGGTGGTGTTCACAGATTGCCCGCCGGGGCCAGACGAACAATAGGTATCTTTACGGATATCATTGGGGTTGATCTGAACATCCACCTCATCGGCTTCAGGCAAAACCACCACAGAAGCTGCTGAAGTATGAACCCTGCCCTGGGTTTCGGTTTTTGGAACCCGCTGAACCCGGTGAACACCCGATTCGTACTTCATTTGACCGTAAACATCACGCCCGATGATCTCAATAATAATTTCCTTGAATCCGCCAACAGTTCCTTCGGTAAAATCGACCAGTTCCACCTTCCAGCCTTTAGTTTCTGCAAATTTATTATACATCCGGTAAAGGTCACCGGCAAAGATACTGGCTTCGTCGCCTCCGGTTCCGGCCCTGATCTCAATAATCGCATTTTTTTCATCCTCCGGATCCTTTGGAATCAGCATCAGCCTGATCTCTTCCTCCAGTTCATCTCTTTTAACCGTCAATTCTGAAAACTCCGATTTGGCCATTTCCCTGAATTCCTCATCCTTTTCGGTTTTCATGATTTCTTTTGCCGAATTGAGGTTACCCATCACATTTTTATAATCCAGGTAGGCATTTACAATGGGTTGAAGATCCTTGTAATCCTTGTTAAGCTTGATGTACTTTTTCATGTCGGATACTACTGACGGGTCATTCATCTTTACTTCTATTTCCTTGTACCGCTTATATATCGCTTCCAGTTTTTCCAGCATATGCCTGTTTTTAAAATCGGGTGCAAAATTACAATAAATACTCATTCAGGGTATTCAATAAAAAATTACAACCTTTACATCCCTAAGCGCAACAAAATTGTTATTTTTGAAGTGTTATTTTCTGCAATAAATATATAACTGAAAACGCTCTTTTATCTATTATGAAATACTATTTACTACTTTTTACTTTTGCTTTCACTTCGAATATTGCATTAGGTCAACTCGCTGTTAAAGGCACACCTGAAAGTTTCCAAAATGATTTTCTTTCGGGTTATTTTCAGGAAATCAGTCTCCCGATCCCCGATCTGAGTAATTTGAAGGACATTGATTTTAATGATAAATTGAGCATGCCACACCCGTTTTCCAGGTTAATTTCGGTAAAATTAAACCCTGAAAATTCCGGTACCTGGGAATGGACAGACCAGGGAAAACCGGTTTGGAGACTGAAGGTCAGGTGTGAAGGTGCATTGGCCCTCAGCCTTTATTTTTCAGATTTTTATTTACCCGAAGGAGCTGAATTATACATTTACAATGAGGATCACAAACAACTGAAAGGAGCTTTCACAAGTTTAAATAATCCATTATCACGACTTTTTGCAACCGATCTGGTTATTGGAGACGCTTTGATCATGGAACTAAATCTTTCCGGTGAGCCCGATGAACTTTTGGCAATGGAAATTTCTGATATTGGATATGCTTTCAGGGATGTCCCAAATTATCTTAATAGCAAAGGTTTTGGAAGTTCTGATTTTTGTGAAATAAATGTAGGTTGCTCACCGGAAGGCGACAATTGGCAGGATGAAAGAAGGGGTGTGGTCAGGATCAAGGTCAGGGTTGGAGGACAGGCATACTGGTGCACAGGTTCCATCATCAATAACACCAGTTTGGATTTGAAACCATACGTCCTCACGGCTGATCACTGTGCATTTAAATATGGGAATTATGCTACTCCTGAGAACCTTAACCAGTGGATTTTCTATTTGAATTATGAATCTCCAACCTGTACGAATCCTGATCAGGAACCGCCCTACTTTTCCATGGTCGGTGCTACTAAAATTGCATACGGAGGCAACCAGGGCCAAACCGGATCGGATTTTTACCTGGTGTTATTAAATGAAAATATTCCTGACCAAGCCGGGGTTTATTTCAATGGTTGGAATGCTCAGGATGCACCCAGTTCAAATGGTGTTACCATCCACCACCCGGAAGGGGATATAAAAAAAATTTCTACTTATACTTCTCAACCACAAACCTTTGATTTCCTAAGCAATGGTATATTTTCACATTGGGAAGTTTTTTGGTCGCAAACACAAAACAACTGGGGCGTAACCGAACCGGGCTCCTCCGGTTCACCGCTCTTCGACAACCAGGGGCGGATCATCGGAACCCTGTCGGCCGGATATGCAGCCTGTGAACCATCCGGATTTTTCGGCCCTGATAAACCCGATTACTATGGTAAGTTCTCCTACCACTGGGTTTCCAATGGAACTGACGATACCCTGCAACTCAAACCCTGGCTTGATCCGAATAACACGGGTATGACTGCCATTGGAGGAACCGCTTTGGGAACCAATGATAAGGAACCCCAAGGGATTGTGGAAGTATTTCCCAATCCGGCAGAAAAAAATATAAATTTTATTATAAATAATTCCGAACCCATTGAATTAAACCTATATTTGCTCGATATTTTTGGAAGAATATTGAATTTCCAAAAAATCAATTCAGGTCAATCTTTTAATTTCGATATAAGTGATGCAAAGCCGGGCATGTATTTGCTTGTGGCTGAGTGGTCAGAGGGAAGGGTCGTAAAAAGAATTATTAAAAAATAGATTGGGAAGGATATTATTTGTACTTTTAAATCGGAGTAGTTGATCGAAACCACAATCATAAATTAAACCGAAATATTGAAAAAATGTCAAGATCAGAAACAATTTTTGTAGTAGAGGATGATATTTTATATCTCAATCTTATCAATAAGGAATTGGAGAAAATGGGTTATGTCAATATCAAATCCTATACTACCGGCAAGGAGGCCATTCACAACCTGGATACCAAGCCGGATATTGCACTGCTTGATTATTTCCTCGAAAAGGATTTCACGGGAATGGACATCCTGAAGGCACTTAAAAACCGTTTTCCTGATACTCAGGTGATTTTTCTTACTGCCTCCGATGATGTGAACATAGCCGTGGATACGATGCGCAACGGAGCCTACGACTACATTGTGAAAGGAGATACCGCTTTCATCCGGATCAGGCATTTAATGAAAAAAATATCGGAAGAAAATGAGAGGAAAGCTAAAAGCCGCTCTATCATCCGTTTTCAAATCATCGTAATCATTGCCATAATTATGATTTCGATACTGGGAATTTTATATTTTCATTATTTTATCAATTAAAATTTAAAAATTCGGTTCAAACATTTGTTTTTTAAATAAATTGGCCTACTTTTGCACTCCCAAAAATTAAAGGTAAACATCAATGAAAAAAGATATTCATCCGAAAGACTACAGGTTTGTTGTTTTTAAAGATATGTCGAATGATTACTCGTTTTTGACCAGGTCTACGGCCAAATCGAAGGAAACTATTAAATGGGAAGACGGGAAGGAATATCCGCTCATCAAGCTGGAAATTTCACATACTTCTCATCCGTTCTTCACCGGTAAGATGAAACTCGTCGATACCGCAGGACGCGTAGATAAATTTAAAAGCAGATATCAGAAACATTACGACAAGAACAAGCAATAGTGAAGCTTTTAGCTCAATAGTAGGAATTAATTTGGAATTAAAGTTAATGGGCCCTTATTGCTGAATAAGGGCCTTTTTATTGTGCTCATTTTTCAGAACTTATATGAATAATATTCGTAATATTGTAAAGTAAAAAATTAAATGGCATTTTAAAACCAGGGCTGATTTATGAACTACATTTTGTTTGACGATCAAAACCGGAATAATTTATTACCGCTTACATTCATGAGACCCACTGCGGATATCAGGATTGGTATCCTTACGATCCGGGAAAAGTGGAACAAATTGCTTAAAACAGAAACATCATCACTTACAGAAACATACCTAAGTGCTAAATATCCGATCGTTAAGGAGGATCAGAATATCCTGATCAATGGTACTGTTTGTCCGACTGAAAAACTTGTGAAAGAGATCAATTCCCTCAAACCAAACCAGGCATTGGTAACGGATGATTCCATTATTGCCTTACATGTTTTAGCGGAAGACCTTGATGAATCGGGCGAGATGGATATTTCGGGTATTGAAGAAATCGAGACAAAATGTGATTTTATCAAAATAAGTGAGACCTGGGAAATTTTTAAATTGAACGGCGAGGCATTGATCAATGATTTTAAACTGATCACCAAAAACCGGAAAAGTGAGAAATTGAGCAATACCAACAGGGTAATTGGCGAAGAAAATATTTTCATTGAAAAGGGTGCCAAAGTTGAATTTGCTATTCTGAACGCATCCACAGGACCTATTTATATCGGTAAGGATGCTGAAATAATGGAAAATGCTGTTATCAGAGGCCCTTTTGCCATGGGAGAGCATGCAGTTGTAAAGATGGCGGCTAAAATTTACGGACCAACGACCATTGGGCCATTTTGCAAAATCGGTGGCGAAGTTAATAATTCGGTTTTCTTTGGATATTCCAATAAAGCACACGACGGTTTTATAGGAAATTCTGTTATTGCCGAATGGTGTAACCTGGGCGCCGATACAAATAATTCGAACCTTAAAAATTCGTACGATAACATCAAATTGTGGAGTTATACGCAACAAACCTTTGTCGATACGGGGCTGCAATTCTGCGGAATGATCATGGGCGACCATTCAAAATCAAGCATCAATACCATGTTTAACACCGGTACGGTGGTGGGTGTGAATGTGAATGTGTTCGGACACGGATTCCACCGGAATTTTATCCCTTCATTTTCATGGGGTGGTGTTTCAGGGTTTAAAAATTTCGATATCAGAAAAGCAATCAGCATTGCCGAAGCCATGTATGCAAGAAGGGGTAAAACATTTGATGAGGTTGAAAAGGAGTTGCTCATTAATGTATTTGACATTACAGCTGCCAATAGAAATCTCTGATTTCTGGCATATTAATTGACACACATCCTGACAACGATTATTGAGACAATAAAACTCCGGGTCGAAATTGCTATATGCAAGAACTATAAAGGGTTTTTGCTATATAAAAAATCAGAAAACTTATTGATCGAATCCTGTCAAACTGACTTAGATTTATGAAATTTAGCGATAGAAATATTTTAACAATATCCGAAATCCTTGATAGTGAAACGGAATTTATTCCGCTGCTTTCTTCGGAAGATGAAGAGCATTTCAATGCGGAAAAAGTTCCTGATAAATTGCCCATTTTGCCTTTACGAAACACGGTATTGTTTCCCGGCGTTGTGATCCCTATCACAGTGGGAAGGGATAAATCGATCAAACTGATCAAAGATGCATATAAATCAAAAAAATTAATTGGTGTTGTTGCTCAAAAGGACGCAGATATTGAAGAACCTGAAATCAGTGACCTGAACACAATAGGGACAGTTGCCAATATCATTAAGATTTTGCAAATGCCCGACGGCAATACAACCGTCATTATACAGGGTAAAAAGCGGTTTCAATTGCTCGAACTGGTTACCTATGAACCCTATTTTGAAGCTACCGTTATTGAATATGAAAATGTTCAAAACCTTATTAAAAACAAGGAATTCAATGCGCTGATTTCTTCTTTGAAAGACCTTTCAATCCAAATCATTAAACAATCTCCGAACATACCATCAGATGCTGCTTTTGCCATCAAAAACATCGAAAGCCCAGTTTTCCTGGTGAATTTCGTATCGAGTAACCTCAACATCGATATTAAAGACAAGCAACGTTTACTGGAAGTTTCTGATTTTCACGACAGAGCCCAAAAGGTATTGACTTTTCTGACCAGAGAGCTTCAAATTCTGGAATTGAAAAACCAGATTCAAAACAAGGTTAAGGTCGACCTGGATAAACAGCAACGGGATTTTTTCCTGCACCAGCAATTGAAGACCATTCAGGAGGAATTGGGCGATGTACCGGGTGCCCAGGATATCGAAGAATTAAAAAGTAAAGGCAGTAAGAAAAAGTGGACGGAAGAAATTGCCAAAACTTTTAACAAGGAGTTGTTGAAGCTCCAGCGGATGAATACACAGTCGGCCGATTATTCGGTTCAGTTGAACTACCTGGAGCTGTTTATAGATCTTCCCTGGAATGAATACACCAAGGATAATTTCGACCTGAAGCGGGCTGAAAAGATACTGGATGAAGATCATTTCGGTTTAGAGAAGGTAAAAGAACGGATTGTAGAACACCTGGCTGTGATCAAGTTGAAAAACGACCTGAAAGCGCCAATACTTTGTCTTGTAGGACCTCCGGGGGTGGGAAAGACATCTCTGGGAAAATCCGTTGCCCGGGCACTCGATAGGAAATATATCCGGATGTCGTTGGGTGGTGTGCGGGATGAAGCTGAATTGAGAGGACACAGGAAAACCTATATCGGTGCATTGCCCGGAAGGATCATTCAGAACCTGAAAAAGGTAAAATCATCCAACCCGGTATTTGTGCTTGACGAGGTCGATAAAGTGATGGGAGCCAATGTAAGCGGCGATCCGCAGGCTGCTTTACTCGAAATCCTTGACCCGGAACAAAACAGCACTTTCCATGACAATTACCTGGAGGTGGATTTCGACCTCTCAAAAGTGATGTTCATTGCTACAGCCAATACATTGAGCACCATCCACCCGGCACTTGTCGACCGTATGGAAGTGATCGACATCAGCGGTTACCTGATGGAGGAAAAGGTGGAGATTGCCAGGCGGCACTTGATCCCCAAACAGTTGAAAGAACACGGTGTTAAGAAAAAGCAGATGTCTTTCCCGAAAGATGTGATTGAAAAGATCATCGAAGATTATACGCGTGAAGCGGGTGTAAGAAAACTTGAAAAAAATATTGCAACCATTATCAGGAAAGAAGTAAAGTATATTGTGGATGAACCTGATTATTCGAAAAAACTCACAATTGATGAACTGACACGGATCCTTGGACCTGCACAATTCCAAAAGGAAAAAGGATTATCGAACGATGTGGCCGGCGTGGTTACAGGCTTGGCCTGGACTGCAGTTGGAGGGGAGATCCTATTTGTGGAAGTCAGCTTGAGTAAAGGCAAAGGGATCCTTACCCTGACCGGAAACCTGGGTGACGTGATGAAAGAATCGGCCACCATTGCCTACGAATACCTGAAATCGCACGCTGCCGGTCTGGACCTCGATCCGGAAATATTCAAAAACTGGAATGTGCATATCCATATCCCTGAAGGGGCAACGCCCAAAGATGGTCCGTCTGCCGGAATTACCATGTTCACGGCACTGGCTTCAGCCTTTACGCAACAAAAAGTACGTCCAAAAATCGCCATGACCGGTGAGATCACCCTGCGGGGAAAAGTGCTTCCGGTAGGAGGCGTCAAGGAAAAGATACTGGCAGCAAAAAGGGCGAAGATCAAGGATATCGTGATCTCCATCGAAAATAAAAAGGATATTGAAGACATCAAACAAAATTACCGCGATGGCCTCACTTTCCATTATGTCGACAAGATGATTGAGGTGGTGGATTTTGCTTTGCTGAAGGAAAAGGTGAAAAATCCTCTGCTTGTAAACTGAAAATTCCCTCAATTTGAATTCGCTTTTCTGGGGAATTTCTATTTTCTCACAAATCTTTTAATAAAGGGTTGCCCGGATGTTTTGACATTTATAAAACACAAACCGCTTTTCAGTACTTCCGTATCTAAGATAAATTCGAATGTTTTAAGGTTGTCATTTGTCAAAACCGTGCGGCCTGTTATATCGTAGACAGTTATCCTATTCATTTCAGCATCCGAATTAATAAACAGTTGTTGTCCGACAGGGTTGGGGAATATTTTTATCTCTAGTTCAGAATTTATTACTTCTTTATTTCCGGAAATTAATATCGAAACGGTATCACTTGGTGTGGATTCCCCTTCATCATAAATACTTGTTACATAAAATGAGTAAAGCTTTCCCGGTAGCGGATCGGGGTAAATATATGAAGTGTCCTCAGTGAAATCCAACATTTCAAAAGATCCTTCATTGATTGAACTGTAAATATTGTAACCCAAAAAGCTTTTGCTATTTATCGGATTATCTTTGTATTTATTGGGAGAGGTGATTTGTGAGCCAGATGCTTCAATTTCTACTAAATCTGTATTTTCCTGGATCAGGCCCCGAATGTTCCAGTTGTAGTTCAGTCCATAACCAATCGACATGGATTCCCAATTGATTCCATCAATGGAAAACATATCTCCTTTGTTGGATATAGCTGGTCCATCGTCACATGCTGCATAAAAATCCCAATAGTTTATGCTGGAACAGACATTACCGATCCATAATTCCTCGGAAACATCTAAAAGTACAGGATTATTAAGTTCTACAATATTCCATGAGTATGGAATAAAGTTCAAAACATCCTGCTCAAGAATTGTATTGGTGGCATTTTCGCCGGTCCAAACCCTGAGACTATAAATACAATCATTGTTTTGTGCAAAAAATTTAATTGCCGTGAGAAACATCCCATCCAAATCCTCGATATCTTCAGGGGAAAAACGGGCTGCGATATAAATAGGAGCACCTCCGGCATTTATTCCATTTCCAAAATTTCCGTTGTCATACTGCAACCATATTCCATCATAAGGACTGCTCCAGGTAAGGATCAGGTCTTCATTTAATGGATTTACCTGTAAATTTTCCGGCGGTTCCACCATCAATGGTGCTAATTGTTCAATTTGGTAATCATCGATATAATATTTCCCTGTACCTTGTTGAACACTGGTCCATGGATAAAACTCTGATCCAGCTAATTGATTAATACCAGCCCAACCACCACCATAACTCCAACACCACTCTTCAATGAAAACATTGTTGTGGAAATATTTCGCAATATCATGATCCAGATCGATGATTATATCATTGTTATTCCAGGTATTATAATTGTAATGAAAAGGAATTGCCGAAGGACATACAATTAACCCATTTCCATCCTCATTAAAGAAAACCTGCATACCCCATAGACTATTATAACCTTCAAATTTCTGAAGGGTTGTAAAATAACCATAAGATCCTTCTGGAATAAACATTTTGAAGCTAATTTTATATCTGCCGGTTGTAAGATCATTCAAGGTTTTTACCAGGTCGTTTGAATCAACCAGTATTATGGAGAGAGTTCCACTATAGGCAATTGAATCAGTGATAAATGGATCCTGATACGTGCAAGGAAGATAATTCAATGTCGTCCAATCATTTGGGTTTTGGCAGGCAAGTTGTTGTCCGGGGTTGTAATTTTCAAAATCGTCGAAAAAAGGGAAGTCGCCGATCATTTCAAAGTTAATCATATTCGAAGGTTCGGATTCTCCCTCCTCATAAAGGGCTGTGATATAAAGGTTATAATAACCGGGCGTTATTTCACAGATTTCGTATTCATCTTCAAAAGTACCGATGAATTCACCGTTAATATAAACATTGATCCCGATAAAAGTGCCGCAATTGGTTCCTTCTATTTCAAAATCCAGCAGGATACAATCATCGTTTACTGAAATGCCCAAATTTGTCGGAGGGCATAATTCAGGCAGCGAAGCAATATCTTCAAATATAATAACTGAATTAGTAGTTTGGGCTGGGCAATCAGGCAAAAATTGGAACAGTAGAATTGCCAATACAAGCAATCTTTTCATTCATAAATTTTTTAGGTTACTGAACCTGTAAAGGTAATGAAATAATGAAATACAAACAAGAGGGTGAAAAAAAGGAAATAGAAAAGGTATCAACAGCCTCATAAGCGGGATTCTGTTTAATCTGTCATTTATCTGCTCCCAACATTACTGTCGGGATGTAGCAGCCAACCCCCCGGGATCGGGCGGGCCGCCCTCAAGCCCCGGTATATTTGGCCTTTCAACCCGTAAGGTTTACCCTCCCGCCATGTCACCACAGCGGGACGTGGGCTCTTACCCCACATTTTCACCATCACCACGCCTACGGCGTGGCAGTTATTTTCTGTGGCACTTGCTGTTCCCGCCTTGCGGCGGGACCTTCCCGTTAGGAAGTACGGCGCCCTGCGTTGTCCCGACTTTCCTCCACGCCCAGGGCGTGGCGACAGACCGGGCTGTTGATACCAGCTGCAAAATTACAACAATTGCAAATTATTTCAAAATTAGGGGTTTATGGCGAAGTAAATTCCTACTTTTGCCAAAAGCTCAAAACAATGCACAAATCATTTTTAATCCCATTAGTTGTTATATTTATGTTTGGATGTACCGAAACTAAAAAGAAAGTTGATCTGATTATTCACCATGCAACTGTCTATACCGTGGATGACGGATTTGCCATACAGGAGGCCTTTGCCGTGAAGGATGGAAAATTTATCGCCGTAGGTTCCAACCAGGCCATATTGGATAATTATAAATCTAAAAACATGGTGGACGCGGAAGGCAGGGCGGTATATCCCGGATTCATCGATGCACATTGCCATTTTTACGGATATGGTTACAACCTCTTAAAACGTGCCGACCTGATAGGAACCAAATCCTTCGGGGAGGTAATTGAAAAGATCAGAGAACATTTTGATAAATACCAACCTGAGTGGCTGGAGGGTCGGGGATGGGACCAAAACGACTGGGATGTCAAGGAATTCCCAACAAAGGAGTTATTGGATGAGGCTTTTCCAAATGTTCCGGTTTATCTTACCCGAATCGACGGGCACGCGGCCATTGCCAATTCCGAAGCCCTGAAAAGAGCCGGGATCACAGGGCAAACAAAAGTCAACGGAGGAGAAGTACTTTTAAAAAATGGTGAACCAACCGGCCTGCTGATCGACAATGCAATGGAGCTTGTCAGCAATATCATCCCTCTGCCGGATCATGATGAAATACAAAAGATGCTGTTGGCGGCAGAGGAAAAATGTTTTGGAGTAGGCCTAACTTCGGTGCATGACGCCGGTTTGGAGAAAAGTACGATTGATCTGATAGACCAGATGCAAAAGGATAGTTTACTCAAAATGCGGATTTATGCAATGATATCGCCCACCGGGGAGAACCTGGACCATTTACTTGATAAGGGACCCTATCTAACAGACCGGCTTACCGTCAGATCCGTAAAACTATATGCCGATGGTGCATTGGGTTCGCGCGGCGCCAAAATAATCGAACCCTATTCCGATGATCCCGGAAATACGGGCATGTTCATGTTTGAACCCGAATATTACAAGACGATTTGCTTACGCGCCCTGGAACACGGTTTTCAGGTGAATACCCATGCCATTGGTGATGCCGGCAATCGGTTTGTTTTGAACCTTTATGCCGAATTCCTAAAGGGGAACAATGACCTTCGCTGGCGGATTGAGCATGCACAGGTGGTCCATCCTGATGATTTTAAATTATTCGGTGAATATTCCATTATTCCTTCCGTTCAACCTACCCACGCCACTTCGGATATGTACTGGGCTGAGGATAGACTGGGACAGGAACGGATCAAAGGAGCTTATGCCTACCAGCAACTGCTTGCCGAAAACGGATGGATTCCATTAGGTACGGATTTCCCGGTAGAGGATATCAATCCCATATTTACCTTTTATGCTGCAGTATCGCGGAAAGATCTGCAGGGATGGCCCCAGGGAGGGTTCCAGCCGGAAAATGCACTCAGCCGGGAAGAAACTTTAAAAGGAATGACCATTTGGGCGGCCAAAGCAGCTTTTGAGGAAGATGTGAAAGGAAGTATTGAAGCAGGTAAGTTTGCCGACTTTTTGATTTTGGAAAATGATCTGATGAAGGAACAAATGGCTGATGTTCCCGGAATAAAAGTAAAATCCACCTGGCTCAACGGAGAAAAAGTATATTGATAGCCTTCTGAATGCCCTGTCAATTCTAAATTGTAAAATAAATATTTCTTTTCTCACAATAGAATTTTTAATTTTACAGTTAAAAATTAGTAAAGATTTACCTCCTTACTTTAAATACGATCATTTCATGAAGAGAATCAATTTCTTGAACGGGCTTATTGCGCTTGTTGTTATGGGCCTGTTGTTATCATGCAGTCGCCAGAAACCGTCTAAAACCCAACAATTCAACCCTGAATTCGTGAATTATATCAGTGCATACACTTCCGGTGTAATCTCAGCAAAGTCGAACGTCAAGGTGCGGCTGCAACATCCGATCGAATTGCAGGGTATGCAGGCCGGCGACTTACTTGAAATGGACCTCTTTGAATTTGAACCCAAGATCAAAGGAAATACTTATCTCGAAGATGACCATACGGTGTGGTTCGAACCCATTGAACCTTTAAAATCACAACAAACTTATCATGCCAGGTTTGCTTTGTCAAAATTATTTGATGTGGATAAGGACCTGGCCTGGTTCGATTTCCAATTTACCATACTCGGACAGTCCTTCCAGGTGATAAAAACAGGTTTTAAGCCTTATAAAGACAATGATCTGAGAAGTTATTATATTGAAGGATTCCTGGCAACAGCCGATTATATGGCACAGGAAAATGTGGAAAAATTGCTGAAAGCAGAACAAGGCAAAAAAGAGCTTCCCATCCAATGGAAGTTCGGCGATCAAACGAAAAAATTTGATTTTATTGTGGACAGTGTATCCCGGTCGGAGGAGGTAGTGCCAGTTGTGATCACCTGGGACGGTGATCCCCTCAAAATCAGTGAGTACGGGACGGATACTACAAAAATCCCGGCCCTGGGTGATTTTACCGTTATCAATGTATCCGTCGTCCAACAACCGGAACAATGCATTTTTATCCAGTTTTCCGATCCCCTCTACGAAACGCAGTTTCTCGACGGGATTATTCGTCTGGATGGCGGGATCAACCTCAAATATAAAATTGAAAGCAATACGATAAAAGCCTACCCTGCATCCCGAATTTCCGGTTCGGAATTCATCCGTATTTCCACGGGTGTCAGGAACCTGCTGGGTTATAATATGAATGAACCTTATTTTATCGAACTTTCATTTGAAGATATTAAGCCGGAAGTGCGATTAATTGGGAAAGGCGTTATTCTGCCAGGATCTGAAGGCCTGATTTTCCCGTTCGAGGCTGTGAATCTGTCAGCTGTGGATTTGCGCATTATTAAAATTTATGAAGCCAATATTCCCCAGTTCCTTCAAGTCAACCAGTTGGACGGCAACAATGAGATAAAGCGTGTTGGCCGGCCTGTCCTCAGGAAAAAAGTTCAGTTGAATGTAAATCCTTCACTGGATGCCGGCAAATGGAATGCCTATTCAATTGACCTGGCCAAATTGATCAGGGAAGATCCGGGAGCACTTTTTCAGGTAGAGCTTTCCTTCAGACAGGATTATTCTCTGTTTGTCTGCGGTGAAGAAAAAAATAAAGAGGATGAAATGAATCCCCCGGCTGAATTTTCCCTCGGCGATGAGGACTGGGATGGCAGCGGATACTATTATAACGATTATTATTATCCTGAGGGCTATGATTGGCGTGAGCGCGACAATCCGTGCCACATCTCCTATTACAACAGCAACCGCTGGGTAAGCAGGAATGTACTCGCTTCCAATCTGGGTATCATTGCAAAAGGCAGTAACGGAGACCTGTTGCGGGTTGCTGTTACGGATTTAAGGACCACTGAACCACTGAACGGAATTATTGTAGCCCTCTATAATTACCAGCATCAAAAAATCGGGGAGACAGTAACCGGTTCCGATGGGTTTGCATCAATTGACATGACAAAAAAACCATGGTACCTGGTCGCACGGAACGGAAATGAATCAGGCTATCTGCGGCTTGATGACGGATCATCCCTTTCGGTGAGCATGTTCGATGTGAGTGGAAGGGTGGTTCAGGAAGGGATCAAAGGATTCCTTTACGGCGAGCGTGGTGTCTGGCGTCCGGGCGATACCCTGTTTTTAAATTTCATCCTTGAAGACCAAAAAAATATTTTACCCAGGGAGCATCCGGTGATTTTTGAGTTGAACAATCCGCAGGGCCAGCTGGTTAAAAGGCTGGTAAAAACAAAAGGACTGAACGGCTTTTATAATTTCACAACGACCACCACTGATGATGCCCCCACTGGATTATGGAGTGCTAATGTGAACGTAGGGCCAAGCCGGTTTTATAAAACCATCCGCATCGAAACAGTAAAACCCAACCGGTTAAAACTTAACCTGGATTACCAGCAGGATATTTTAAGCCGGAATAAACGCGATAAAGCCGGCAAGCTTACGGTAAAATGGCTGCATGGCGCACTGGCGAAAAATCTTAAAGCTCGGATTATGGTTACATTGAACCGGATGACCACAAAATTCAAGGATTTTCAGGACTATGTATTTGATGATGACACAAAGGCTTTTTATCCAGAGGAGATAACCCTTTTCGATGGAACTCTCAATGAGCAGGGGGAAGCTTCAATCAGGGCCGATCTGGGAACTCAAAATCAGGCTCCGGGGATGCTGAGTGCAAATTTTATGGTGAGGGCTTTCGAAGAGGGAGGTGATTACAGCACCGATTTCTTTACGATGGATTATGCGCCTTACCCTGTTTTTGTCGGGGTCAAACTTCCGCAAAGCGGAACCTGGGGACAAGAATTCGTTACCGATTCTACGTATGTGGTTGATATAGTTACAATTGATGAGTATGGCAAACCTGTGTCGGTTCCGAAGCTTGATGTTGCCATTTATAAGCTTTCCTGGCGCTGGTGGTGGGATGTTTCGGAACGGAATACCGGGAACTATATTTATGCAGATTACCGCGATGTCATCAGCACATCTAGTATAAAAACCAACAATGAAGGCCGGGGCTTTGCCGTGGTAAAAATAGAATATCCGAATTGGGGAAGATTTTTAGTCAAGGTGAGCGATCCTGTGGGAGGCCACAGTGCATCCCAGGTTTTTTATGCCGACTGGCCCGAATGGGTGAGCCGTGATAACCGCCAGCAGCCCGAAGGAGCAAAAGTCATGAATTTTACTTCCGACAAGGAAACCTATCATGTGGGTGAAAAAGCTACGGTCACTTTCCCCACTGCTGGTCACGGCCGTGCATTGGTAAGTATTGAAGACGGTTCGGATATTCTGGATGCATATTGGATCACACCGCAAAAAGAATCGAAGGAAACCAGTTTTTCTTTTGACATCAAACCGGAAATGTCACCAAATGTATATGTTTATATTACTTACATTCAGCCGCATGCACAAACAGCCAATGATCTGCCCATACGGTTGTATGGAATTCTTCCGGTTTCAGTGGAAGATCCGCAAACTAAGCTTCTGCCCGTTGTCCAAATGCCGGATGAACTGGCTCCGGAAAAGGAATTTACCATCAAGGTGTCGGAAAAGAATAATAGGCCCATGACTTACACCCTGGCAGTAGTGGATGACGGTTTACTTGATCTGACCCGGTTTAAAACACCTGATCCCTGGTCGGATTTTTATGCCAGGGAGGCTCTGGGTGTGAAAACCTGGGACATGTACGATTACGTGCTGGGAGCCTATGGCGGCAAGCTCGAACAACTCTTTGCCATTGGCGGGGATGGCTCCGAACTGAAAAAAACCGAAGCCAAAGCCAACCGATTTAACCCGGTTGTAATGTTTTTAGGGCCATTTGAATTGAAAAAAGGAAAGCAGGAGCACACCCTTGTCATGCCGCAGTATGTAGGTTCGGTTAGAACCATGGTGATAGCAGGGCAAGATGGAGCCTACGGCTTTACCGAAAAGACAACACCGGTTAAAAATCCACTGATGCTGCTGGGTACCCTGCCACGGGTCCTTGGTCCGGGAGAGACTGTCAAACTGCCTGTTACCGTGTTCGCAATGGACCAGAAGGTGAAAAAAGTGCAGGTTGAACTACAAACCAATGAAATGCTTATTCCTGATGGAGTAAAGAGTTTGTTCCTCGATTTC
The DNA here is from genome assembly GCA_016933115.1 of Bacteroidales bacterium. Lineage (GTDB taxonomy): Bacteria > Bacteroidota > Bacteroidia > Bacteroidales > JAADJA01 > JAADJA01. The sequence continues at coordinate 19,327 of JAFGBL010000048.1, forward strand.
GACAAACCCGGGGAAGAGGTGGTCTATTTTGATTTGAAGGTGACCGAAAAAACCGGTATCGGAAAAGTGTCAATAGTGGCCAAATCAGGTAATGAGAAGGCAACCTACGATATTGATATCCAGGTTCGGAATCCCAATCCGCCGGTAACCATGTTTTATGAAACCATCATTCAGCCGGGTGAAAGCTGGAAGCAGGAGTATTTCCCAGTAGGGATGGAAGGCACCAATTCAGGTTTGCTCGAAATAGCGAATGTCCCTTCAATCGATTTCGGAAAGCGGTTGAAATACCTGGTGGGTTATCCCTATGGCTGTGCAGAACAAACCACCTCCGCGGCATTTCCGCAGTTGTATCTGGGGGATGTGATGGAACTCGATCCCAGAATGAAAGTTCAAATTACCAAAAATATCAAGGAGGCTGTACAGCGGCTTTATTTCATGCAGCACAGCAGCGGAGGATTCAGGTATTGGCCTTCGGCAGCAGAGGCCAATGACTGGACCAGCAGTTATGCCGGCCATTTTATGCTGGAAGCTGAGGCAAAAGGTTTTGAATTGCCTGCAGGTTTCAAGGGGCGCTGGATTAAATACCAGAAAGAGGCGGCAAAAAACTGGGTATATTACCAGGAGGGTTATCCAGGTTATTATTATTACTACCACCTTCAACAAGCTTACCGGCTATATACGCTTGCACTTGCGGGTGAACCTGATCTTAGTAGTATGAACCGGTTGAGAGAGCAAAAAGGATTATCTGCCCTGGCTCAATGGCGATTGGCGGCAGCCTATGCCCTGGCCGGAAAGCCGGAGGTGGCCCGCGAACTCACCCGTGAGCTTGATCTTGAAGTGGATAATGATGATAAAATGAATGTTACCTTTGGCTCCTCGACAAGGGACAGAGCTATGATCATTGAGACGCTGGTGATCATGAATGAAAAGGATAAGGCAACTCCATTGGTGATAAAACTTTCCAGGGAAATTAGCAGCAATAGTTGGTATAGCACACAAACCACAGCCTATGCCCTGATCGCACTCACAAAATTTGCAGGGAAAAACCTGACCGGAGAGGAGATGGATTTCGACTATTCAATACCGGGGGTTCAAAGCAGCAACAAAAGGACAAAACTTCCATTTTTTAGGCAGGATATTGAAATCATAAAAGCCGTACCGGGGCAGGTTGAGGTTACCAACAAGGGTAAGTCGATCCTCTATGTCAAATTGATGCTGGAGGGTACACCCCTGGCAGGTGCTGAAACATCGGAAAACAATAAGTTGAAAATAAAGGTAAATTATACGACCCTTTCGGGAATAAAACTTGACCCGGCAAAGATCGCACAGGGAACCGACTTCCTGGCTGAAGTGGAGGTGATCAACCCCGGAGTTCACGGTACTTATTCGAATATGGCACTGTCGCAGATTTTTCCATCTGGTTGGGAAATCATCAATACCCGGCTGGCAGACTTTTCAACGGCATACGAAAAAAATATTCCCGATTATCTTGATATCCGCGACGACCGGGTATATACCCATTTTGGTGTGGGTGGAAACCATTCGAAAAACTTTGTTGTTATGCTCAATGCAGCGTATCAGGGCCGCTTTTATCTGCCGGCAGTCAGTTGTGAGGCCATGTACGATAATTCGATTTATGCACGAGAAGTCGGAATGTGGGTAGAAGTAGTGAAACCCGGAGAGGAATAGAATCCAAATGAGAGAAACCAAATTTCAAAATGGATTATGTTTAAAGGAAAAGTGAAAAAATTGGTTCGCAATAAAAGTTTCATACGGACATCTTTGATTATCCTTGCTGGTTTAACCATAGTCTTTTGGTTTTGTCTGCCCGAACTTTTATTTAATGATCCTACATCTACAGTCATTGAGGATAGAAGCGGAAAGCTTTTAGGTGCAAAAATCGCAGAAGATGGTCAATGGCGATTTCCAATACAACAAGATGTTCCTGAAAAGTTTAAAATCTGCATCATTCAATTCGAAGATCGGTATTTTTTTAAGCATCCGGGAATAAATCCGGGGTCGCTTGTCCGGGCGGCAATTCAGAATATCCGCTCAGGAAGGATCGTAAGTGGCGGAAGTACTTTGAGTATGCAGGTGATCCGTTTATCGAGAAAAGGAAAGCCCAGGACCATTTTGGAAAAGGCCATCGAAATGGTTTTGGCTATGCGTTTGGAAATCCGGTATTCCAAAGATGAAATTCTTGCATTGTACGCATCCAATGCACCTTTTGGAGGGAATGTCGTTGGTTTGGAAGCGGCAACCTGGCGCTATTTCGGACAGCCACCGGAGCAGTTGTCCTGGGCTGAATCGGCCACACTGGCTGTACTTCCAAATGCGCCTTCGCTTATTTATCCGGGAAAAAACCACCTGGTTTTACTTTCAAAACGAAACAAATTGCTGAAGGCGCTAACGGAAAGTGGCATGATGACCAATACGGATTATGAACTCGCCCTCCTGGAACCATTGCCGGGTAAGCCAATACCGCTTGAGCAGGCGGGTTCGCATTTGCTTTCCGATATTTATTTAAAACATAAAGGGGAGAAAATCCGGACAACAGTAAATTATTCCCTTCAAAAATCGACAACCGAAGTGGTGGAAAGGCATCAAAAAAACCTGGCTTTTAACCAGATTCATAATGCTGCAGCTTTGGTTGTGGAAGTTGAATCGGGTAATGTACTTGCCTGGGTAGGAAATGTAGTTGCTGCCGGCAAAGATAACGGTTGTGACGTGGATATGATAAGAGCTCCCAGGAGTACAGGCAGCATTTTGAAACCCATTCTTTTCGCCGCCATGCTGGATGATGGGCTTTTTCTTCCAAATACTCTCGTGCCGGATGTTCCCACAAAAATAGGTGGATTTAACCCGATGAATTTCGACAAGCAATATGCTGGAGCCGTCCCTGCTCAAAAAGCGCTTTACCGGTCTTTGAATGTTCCGGCTGTGAAAATGTTGCTGGATTATGGAGTTCCGAGATTTCGGAATCTTCTGACCGAAGTGGGCATGACCACATTGGATCAACCGGCCGATCATTACGGATTATCCCTGATACTGGGAGGAGCCGAAACCACCATGTTCGATTTGGCTGGAGTGTATAGCAGTTTCAGCAGGGTACTGAATCATTTTTATGCAAATAGCGGCAAATATGATCCGGTTGATTTCAGAAAACCAAACTATTTCCAAACTGAAGCCAGGACGGATACTGATGGTGAACTGGAGCCGAACGGAATAATTTCGGCTGCCTCGATTTGGTTCACTTACGAGGCCATGCGAAAGGTAAACAGGCCCGAAGAGCTTTCCGGTTGGAATTCATTCTCCTCTTCTAATAAAATTGCCTGGAAAACTGGAACAAGTTTTGGATTCAGGGATGCCTGGGCAGTCGGGACCAACCCAGAGTATGTGGTAGTGGTTTGGGTGGGCAATGCCGATGGTGAAGGACGGCCGGGTTTGACGGGTGTTAGTTGTGCCGCACCCATTATGTTTGATATATTCAACCTATTGCCGCCAACTGGATGGTTCGATCCACCAATGGATGAAATGGATGAAGCCGTTGTTTGCAGTTTGAGTGGATACAGGGCAGGAAGATATTGTGACCGAGTAGATACGGTTTATATTCCTTTAAAGGGCATGAATACCCCAAGTTGTCCTTACCATCAACAAATCCATCTTGATCCTGTAAGTGGTTACAGGGTTACGGAAAAATGTTTTGATCCAGGCCAAATGATCCATGCTTCATGGTTTGTTTTACCACCTTTGATGGAATGGTATTTCCGGAAGAACAATCCTTTGTATCAGCCGCTCCCACCCTTTGCTCCGGGATGCGTTGAAACACAACGTAATCCGATGGAGTTTGTTTATCCGGTAGGTTTTTTAAAAATGTATATTCCTTTGAATCTTCAAGGTTTGCCCGAAGCCATCATCATTGAAATTGCACACAGAGATGACAATGTGGTAATTTACTGGCATTTGGATGAAGAGTACCTGGGTCAAACCAGGGAAAAACACCAGATGGAGATCAAACCCGGAAAAGGAATGCATACCCTGACAATTGTCGACCACCTGGGAAATACACTGATTCGCAATATAGAAATTCTTGATGCGGAACTGGTTGCCGAAATAAATTAGCTTATTTTGTTAATAACCGCTATAAAATTCAGTGTTAAAAAGTCTAAATTCATTCAATGGTGCAGAATATCTTGATTATTAACAAATTGTTAATAACCCCTGTTCAAAACCTGTGAATATCAAAAACAATTATTTCTTGACTTGAGACGAATTCTTGATGTACATTTGTTTCACCAAGTAAGGGATAAAAGGATAGCTTGGATCGCCAGGGGTTAAGGAAAGGAAAACCGGAAACGGCAGAACAGGAATTAACCCAGGTTGACGGAGGGAAAGGCATTAGGTTGTCGCCCAAAATTAACCAGCCTTGAAATCAGGTAGTTCAAAAAGGAAGGAATCGCAAGTGAACTTCCCGCAAGATTCAGACCTTGAGAGGTGAATTTCTTCGGAAAGGATCAACTCACTGTCAGCCTGAGAAGGTCAGGGATTCGGAAAATTAAAGTGGAAACACTTCAACAGACCGGATTCGAACTGAGTACCGGAATCCACACGGAAACCGGTTCACAGGGAGCGAAAAAGCAGCGGTACAGGAAAGGAAAACCGGCAACGGTGATCCAGAACTTTACCAGGCTCCGGAAAGGCGGAACCGAAAGGCAAAACCCGGAAAGAGCAATCTGTAATAACCGTAACTTGGCACAATGTAATCACTACGGTGATTGCAGCGTGAACGGGGATCTGATCGGCCAGATTTGATCCCCGTTAGGTTTTTATAGGATTAAAGTTTAATAATCCGGGGAGTAAATATAATCAATACCAAAAATCTCGACAAATTCTTCGAACCTTTTTAATTTATCATTTCCATATTTACCCACTTTTTTTCTTATCTTTTCAGGTGTCTTTGGGATCAAAAGATGGTTGGCCGATTTGGAATAGAATTTATCAGCATAACAAATTAATTTTTCTTCCAGGCTTATCGGCATCATATCACGGTGCGGTAAAGGGAATCCAGCTTTAATTATATCCTTTTTGGTTAATCCTGTACCCACATGTCGTTCACATACGGGGGCGATCTCCGGAAGACCCTCATCTTCCAATATTTGCCTTCCAAGGTAAGTATGGGCAATGTATGGGAAAGTCCCATAACATCCAATTTGCGGGGAATCGGTTTTAATAATTCCAATATCGTGGAGCAAAGCACCCTTGATGATATAGTCCAAATTGAGGTTCAAATGCGGGTTATGATGAAAAATCTTTACCGCTAAATCCGTGACCATTAAACAGTGTGTAAAATAAAACTTGTAGGCAACGGATTCCACAGGGTAATATTTGTGGATAATATTGGTTACAATCTCAGGCAGTGTAAAATTTATTTTTATTTTATGATTATCAAGAAATATTTCCATTCAAAATTCTTCTAATGATCAATTTATTTTGTTTAACAACGAATTATCAGATTGTACTATTATTTTTCAGAGCAAGGTTCAACATGAATATTTACGTCCAGGTTTTTTATTTGTTTTCTTAAGTCATTTTCAATTCTGTCGCATAGTTTATGGGCTTCACCTACACTCATCGTTTCGGGGACTTCCAAATGAAAATCAAGGTACTTATAAGAACCCGATTTTCGCGTCCGAAATTGGTGATAGCTGATACAACTTTTTTGATAATTGCATAAAATGCCTTCTATCTTTTTTATGTCAGCTTCCGGAAGTCGTGTATCCAATAACGGATTAAATGCTTTTTTTAGCAAAACAAACGATTCATACAGAATGAGCAGTGCAACAATAATTGCGATAAACGGATCCAATATATGCATTTCCGTGATCCAAATAAGTAAAAGACCAGTTGCTACTCCGGCAGAAGTATAAACATCCATTTTAAGATGCAGGGCATCTGCCTCCAGCGCAATGGAATCGGTTTCTTTAGCGACCCTGTAAAGTTTTTTTGAAACAATAATATTTACGATAGCCGAAATACCCATAACCCCAACTCCCAAAAAAAGGTAATCCATTGGTTCAGGATTGAAGAATTTCTTTATCGCTTCAGCAATGATCCACACTGCGGCTACAAGTATTAATAGCCCCTCCACGACACCAGAAACATTTTCAAATTTGCCGTGACCATAAGGATGGTTTTTGTCCGGGGGAATACTGGAAACTTTGACAGAGTAATAGGCAATAATCGCGGCAATCAGATCAGTGGTAGAATGAATTGCTTCGGAAAGGATACTCACCGAACCGCTGATAATCCCAACCCCAAATTTAATCAGGATAAGCAAGAGGTTGGAAAAAATTGATAACCGGGCAGTTTTTATCTTCTTGTTCAAAATATTACGATGACTAAGGACAAAAATAAATCATTTAAAACATAATTTGCAGCGAAATAAGATATTTTTCTAATTTTGCAGTGCTTTAAACAAGACAGTTGAAGTAAATTGGTCCCATAGCTCAATTGGATAGAGCGTCTGACTACGGATCAGAAGGTTGGGGGTTCGACTCCTCCTGGGATCACCAAAGGAAAAAAAAATAAAGATAATTCGGATCAATAGTTTCTCATTGATGCTATTCAAACCGTCTGATTGCTTTAATCACTAAGGATATAACTTCAATACCTCCATGTCCACCATTTTCGACGATCATTAATTCGGATTCGGGTAATCTTTTATGCAGCGTATAAGCTGTGTTTAATACACAAGGTATATCAAATCTTCCATTCACGATTATAACGGGTATCTGAGTGATTTTATCAAGATTGTTCCAGAGTTGATTGTCCCCGAGAAAGCAATTGTTGGCCATGTAGTAATTTTCAATGAGGCTAAAATCATAGCTGTCGTTGTATTTCAACCAATCTTCAATTTCTTCCGGTTTGACATCTATGTCGGAAATTTTCCATTCATATTTTAACCAGGCATCTGCAATTTTTTTTCTTAAATTTTGATCGTCTCCTGTGAGCAAATGAAGTAAATAGGCAGGTATGGGCCTTTGGCTGGGATCAGGAAGTGCGTTTAAAAATTCCTCATAGGCATCCGGGAAAATATCGGAAACTCCACCGTGATAAAAATGGTCGATTTCCTTTTGAGTACCCATCCAGATTCCGCGGAGCACCATTTCCGTAACATTTTCAGGATAAGTCTCGGCATAAGCCAGTGCAAGCATCGATCCCCAGGAACCGCCAACCAGCATCATTTTTTCTATGCCAAGATGCTTTCTTAGTTTTTCAATATCCTGAACCAAATCCTGTGTTGTATTTTCCCTGATTTCAGCAAATGGTTTCGACCGGTTTGCACCTCGCTGATCGTGTAAGATTATTTTGAACTTTTCAGGATTGAAAAACCTTCGCATTATCGGTGAACACCCTGCTCCCGGTCCGCCGTGTAACATAAAAACAGGTTTCCCTTTAGGATTGCCACAAATTTCATAATAGATTTCATGGATATCAGAGACTTTTAAAACTCCTGTTTCATAGGGTTCAATAGGAGGCCATAATTGATCTTGTACAACGGATTCCTGTTTTGTCCTACATTGGGTCAATAACAATAACAAGATCAGAAAAGGGAAATATATACTTTTCATAACTTAATGGATAATGAGAAATGAATTAAAAAGTAAAGTTAGAATTTTAGTCTAACTTGAATTCTTCTTTCCAGTTAATGTCGTCCTTCAGTTTTTCCTGTTGTTCCTTATCAAACAGGTAATTACCCAAAACCAGGTAATCCATTTCGGTACGCATAAAACACCTGAATGCATCATCCGGTGTGCATACGATGGGTTCGCCACGTACATTGAATGAAGTATTCACAATAACTCCGTACCCGGTTAGTTTTTTGAATGCATTGATCACTTGCCAGTATCGCGGATTGGTATTTTTATTCACGCTCTGGATCCGTGCCGAATAATCGATGTGCGTGATGGCCGGTACATCGGACCGGATGTGGTACAGCCGGTCGTATAACTTCATATCATCATAACCAGGAGGTTCGGGTTTACGCCTTTCATCCTTAACGGGGATAACAAGCAACATATAGGGTGATGGCTTGCCAATTTCGAAATAAACACCCATGTCTTCTTCCAGAACTGTGGGTGCAAACGGCCTGAAACCTTCCCGGTATTTTATTTTCAGGTTCATTTTTTTTTGCATCTCAGGATTTCTGGCATCTCCCAAAATACTCCTGTTGCCCAATGCCCTAGGGCCATATTCCATCCTTCCCTGGAACCACCCAATAATATTTCCCTCATTGATCAGCTTGGCAACATCACCGGTTAATTTGTCAAAATCTTCGAAATAACGGTATGTGGCATTGTACTTCCGGGCTACATTTTCAATTTGCCGGTTGCTGAACTCAGGACCTAAATAAGCTCCCTGCATGGCATCCGGGGTTTCGATATGATTCCTGTTTTTACCCATCCAAATGTACCAGGCGGTGAGTGCCGCACCGAGGGCACCTCCTGCATCACCGGCTGCCGGTTGTATCCAAAGGTCCTCGAAAATATTTTGCGCCAGGATTTTACCATTCGCCACACTGTTAAGAGCGACTCCCCCGGCCATCACCAGGTTTTTGCTTCCGGTGAGTTCTTTGGTGGTTCTGGCCAGTTTAAGCACAATATCTTCGGTAATTTGCTGAATTGCCAGCGCCATGTTCATGTATGGCTGTGTAATTGGCGATTCGGGCTGACGGGGCGGCAATCCGAACAACTTTTGCCATTTTTTATCATCCGTCATTTTCAGACCCGTGGCGTACTTGAAATATTTCATGTTGAGCAGGATTGACCCGTCCTCACGAATATCAACGAGTTCATCCAGGATGATCTTTTTAAACTTTTCCAATTCCTCTGAATGCGGGTTCCCATAAGGTGCCAGTCCCATTAATTTATATTCGCCACTGTTGACTTTAAATCCTGTATAATAGGTAAATGCCGAATACAATAAGCCAACCGAATGGGGGAAATCAAGTTCCTTCAGGATTTTGATCTCGTTCCCCCTGCCATGGCAAATGGTTGATGTAGCCCATTCACCGACACCGTCAATGGTCAGAATGGCGGCATCTTCAAAAGGGGAGGGGTAAAACGCACTGGCAGCATGTGAAAGGTGGTGTTCGGGGAATAAAATAGCAACTTTTCCCTTTCCAAGTTTACTCAGTTCCTCATGTAACATCCGCTTCATGAAGAGTTTTTCCTTAATCCAAACAGGAATTGCCGATAGAAAGCTTTGAAAGCCTTTGGGAGCAAATGCATGATAAGTTTCCAGTAAGCGTTCGAATTTTATGTAAGGCTTGTCATAAAATGCAACGGCAGTCAGTTCGGAATATTCAATTCCGCCTTCTTCCAGCACATACCGGGCGGCATTCAGCGGAAAATTCGAATCATGCTTTTTCCGTGTGAACCTTTCCTCATGTGCAGCAGCAATGATTTTACCATCGATCAAAAGTGCAGCGGCACTGTCGTGGTAATAGGCAGAAATTCCCAAAATAGCATCCGGCATACCTCTGTTTTTTAGAAAAGTGTATAAATAAACGGAGCTATGGCTGAACCGCTTGTTAAGACTATTAGAACGCCAAAGATCAATAATACAATGATTAAAGGTAATAGCCAGAACTTTTTACGTTCTTTTAAAAAT
>JAFGBL010000049.1 GCA_016933115.1 Bacteroidales bacterium
GAGCACCATGTATAAAAACCTTGGGGATTATAAAATGGCCTATGAAAATTTTGTTTTACATACCCGGTTCAGCGACTCTCTTTCAATGAGTAAATACAATGCCGGGTTGGCCAACGCCCGGATGAAATACGAAGACGAGAAGAAAGAACAGGAACTTGAATTACTTGCATTGAAGCTCAAACAGCATTCGTATTACACCTTTGGTTTTGCAGGATTGTTATTGTTGATCCTGATCATAGGTCTGTTGCTTTTCAGGCAATCAAGGCTCAATTCAAAAAGGAAAATTTCGGAGATGAACCATAAAATTTCAGAGATCACCCAGAAAAACCTGAGGCAACAGATGAATCCGCATTTTATATTCAATACCTTGAATTCCATCCAGTATTACATGTACCAGCACGATAAAATTGCAACCAATAATTATCTCACCAAATTTTCGAGCCTGATGCGTAAAACACTCGAAAACTCTCAATATACATCCATTCCTATCAAAGATGAGATCGATGCACTGGTGCTTTATCTGGAACTCGAATCCATCAGGTTTAAAGAGAAATTTGAATACCGCATCGATATTGATGAGGATATTGATACGATGTTGTATAAAATTCCCACCATGCTCATCCAGCCCTATGTCGAAAATGCTATTTGTCACGGCCTTATCAACAAGGACGACAAAGGTTATTTACATGTGAGTTTAAAGCTGGACAGCGGCAGGCTGGCCTGCACCATCGAAGATAACGGTATAGGGCGAGAGGCCGCAATGGAGATCAGGGAGCGAAAAAACGGCAACCACAATTCCCTGGGCACCAGGATCACTGAATCGCGGCTCAGCCTGGTCAACGCATTGTATGGAAAAAACATGAAAATAGATTATACCGACCTGAAAGACAGCGCAGGGAAGCCGGCTGGAACCAGGGTAACCATTCATATCCCGATCATGACATGACAACACCTTTGAAGACCATAATCATTGACGACGAACCGGATGCAGTGAATTTCATTCACTCAATCATAAAGGAATATTGCCCGAAACTGGAAGTTGTAGGCAAGGCTCATTCGGCAAAAGAAGGCTCGAAACTCATTATTGAGAAAACGCCTGAACTGGTTTTTCTGGACGTTGAAATGCCCCATGGCAGCGGATTTGACTTACTTGCTAACTTTCCCGAAAAATCCTTCGATGTGATATTCATTACGGCTTTTAATCATTATGCCATCAAAGCCATTAAATTCAGTGCGGTGGATTACATCTTAAAGCCGATCAATATTAATGAATTTATATCTGCTGTCGATAAGGTGCTGGATAAACGTTCTAATACCAATAATCGCAATGAAAGTTTCCAAACCCTGCTCGAGAACGTGCGATCGGCCATGCCCGGCAAACTGGCCATTCCCACTTCGGATGGAATGGAATACCTGAATACCAGGGAAATCATCCGGGTTGAAGCCGACCGCAGCTACTCCTGGTTCTACCTATCAGACCGCAGAAAATTGCTGGTATCCAGAAACCTCAAGGAATACCAGGAATTACTGACAGACCGGAATTTTTTCAGGACCCACAACTCACACCTGATCAACCTGGAATATGTTAAAAAATACATCCGGCACGAAGGCGGCGCCATCGAATTGACAGATGGCTCTCAAGTTCCCATTTCAAGAGGGAAAAGGGATTTGTTCTTACTTCAAATGGCGAAACTTTCAAAGTAGAAAAGCTCTAATTTTTCCGGATTTGAATGCTTGAATCCTACAGACAGCTTTTAATCTTCTCAAATGTCCGTTCAATGTCATTATCCAGGCCAACCGAAAAACGAACCAGCCCTTCCGACATTCCCATTTTTTTCTGTAATTCTTCAGGCACTTCAGAGGAAGTACTTTTACCAGAACAACTGAACAAGGTTTTGAAATAGCCCAGGCTCACCGCCAGATAACCGACTCCGGCAAGCTCCATTTTTTCCATAAAATTGTTGGCCCTCTCTGTCGTTTCCATATCGATGGCCAGCATACCACCAAACCCAAAACCCGGATTCATCATCGATTTCATCAATTCATGGCCGCTGTGTTCTTTCAAACCCGGATAGATCACCCGGATTCCTAATTCTTTGAACCTATCGGCCAGGTAGAGGGCATTGTGGCTATGTTGTTTCATTCGGATGTGCAGGGTATGCAGGTTCTTCAAAATCTGGGAGGATCGCAATGGATCAAGTACCGGGCCCAACAGCATTGAAGTTCCGTTGTTCACATCGATTAAAGAGCTGATGAATTCTACCGAACCGCAAATAGCCCCTGCGACACAGTCGTTTTTACCGTTTACAAATTTCGTCAGGCTATATATAGTTATATCCGCTCCCAATCGCGACGGAGACAGGATCATCGGAGTAAAAGTATTGTCTACCAAAAGTTTGATGTTATTTTGATGAGCAATTTTTGCAAGACCGGGAATATCCGAAATAGCTAACAAGGGATTGGTCATGGATTCGGTATAGATGACCTTTGTGTTAGGTTGAATCGCATCTTCAACCGATTGAAGGTCTGAAATATCGACGAATGTAGTTTTAATGTTGAATTTCGGGAGGTAATTGGCCAGCAAAGCATAGGTTCCGCCATAGGTGGTCATGCTTGAAATGATATGATCCCCGGCACTGCATAGTTGCATAATGGCATTTGATATGGCTCCCATCCCGGAGGCTGTCACCCAGGCAGCCCCCGTACTCTCCATGGCGGCGACAGCATCCGCCAGGAATTTGTTGCTGGGATTCCAGTGGCGTGAATAAAGAAAACAGCCTTCTGCTTCACCTTTAAAAGTTTCGAGCATTGTATTGGCCTGCATAAACGTAAATGTGGCCGAATCGGTGATACTTGGATTTACGTCGCCAAATTCACCGAATTGTAATAAATCCTGGATATTGTTTGCGGGATCGAATTGCATAATTTAAAATTTTTAATTTTGGGTCAAATTTATATGATCAGTACATATTTTCTACTAATTCAAGTTTATTTTTTAAATTTTATCAGTAATTTTATCATTTTCAAAAAAAATCGTAATTAAATCATTTGAGATATGCCTCATAACTTTCACCTTGATAGTTTGGACCGGAGGATTCTCACAATCCTGACTCAAAATGCACGTGAACCATTCCTGGAGGTTGCACGGAAATGCGGTGTTTCGGGTGCCGCTATCCACCAGCGTGTTCAGAAAATGATTGATGAAGGGGTGATCAAAGGATCACAGTTTAACCTTAGTCCCAAAGGCCTGGGTTATATGACCTGCGCTTTTGTCGGTATACAGGTAAACCTCACCAGTGAGACCACTCACCAAAAGGTTTTTCAGCAAATCAAGGAAATACCGGAGATCGTAGAATGCCACCACATTACCGGAAAATATTCCCTTTTGGTTAAAATCTACACCTACAGCAATGAGCACCTCAAACAGATATTGGTCGAGAAAATTCAGTCGATCAGGGAGATCACAAGCACGGAAACCTTTATTTCTCTGGAAGAAGGATTTCACCGTCAACTTCCGGTTGAAAAAAAATAATGTTACTTTTAAACAGCAAAAACAATACAAATGAAATCAATTTTCAAATTCAGGAACCTATTGCTCGCGCTGGCTATTCTCTTATTTTTCCAGGCCAGAACGCAGGTAAATAATGATTTTCAATCGCTCGATCAATACATCTCCGAGGGCACTGAACTTTTCGACATGCCCGGAATGGCTATCGGGATCATTAAAAACGGCGAAGTTATATTCTCCAAAGGATATGGAGTCAGAAATACAATCACTGGCGAACCGGTGACACCTGAAACGATATTCGGTATTGCCTCCTGTACCAAGGCATTTACAACAGCAGCCCTGTCAACTTTGGTTGATGAAGGAAAAATCGGCTGGGAAGACCATGTAATCGATTATTATCCCGAATTTGAAATGTACGACCCTTACATTACCCGCGAAATGCAGGTTATGGACCTGGTAAGCCATCGTTCCGGGTTGCAAACCTTTGACGGTGACCTGCTTTGGTATGGAACCGATTACAATCGGGAAGAAATCGTCAGGCGCATCCGTTTCAGGGAAAACCCTTATAGTTTCCGGTCGAAGTACGGATACCAGAATGTAATGTTCATTGCTGCAGGAGTGCTCATCGAAAAAGTTACAGGAATGACCTGGGACAAGTACCTCGCGAAAAAAATATTCGAACCCTTGCAAATGGAAAATACGACAACGACAAATACCGGCTTTAACAATTCGATGAAAATTGCCTACCCCCACCTGGATGGAAAACCGATGGAATTTATCAATTATGACAATTCGGGACCGGCAGCTTCCATCAATACTTCGGTAGACGACTTGCTTCAATGGGTTAATTTGATGCTCAACAAAGGTAAAATCGAAGATGGCGAAGTATTTTCCGACAAACAATATTTTATCCTAACTGCACCTCATACCATTATCGGTGCAGGAAAGGCTGAAAAACCGGGTGGAACGCATTTCAGGAGCTATGGCCTGGGCTGGTTCATGTTTGATTACCAGGGTCGTAAAATACTGGAGCACGGCGGCGGTTTGCCCGGATTTCACAGCAAGGTGGTTTTCATTCCGGAAGACAGCGTTGGATATGTCATTCTTGCCAATCAACTCTCCGGTTTGGTTGAGGCAGTGTATAAAAAAACCCTTGATTTTTTAGTTCAGGTTGAAAATGGGCAGGATTGGGTAAAAATTTATTACGACTGGGAACAAAATCAGAAAAAACAGGATGAACAAAAAAACGTAGAAAAAGAAAAAGCCAGGATACCCAACACCCTTCCCTCCCTTGAATTGAAGTCGTACACGGGAGTTTATGAGGATAAAATGTATGGACAGGCAAAAGTGGAATTGATCGGCAGCCAACTCAAATTAACCCTTTTACCAACTCAGGAACTGTTCACTAGCAATATGGATCACTGGCACCTTGATACCTTCCGGTTGAAATTTAACGACCCGTTTTTACCGGCAGGATACATTACCTTCCAAATCGATCAGGATGCTGTTCCGCAAACATTTACAATTGAACTTGACAATCCCGATTTTCACTTTTATAAGCTTAAGTTTGAAAGAGTACAATGACATTGTTATCAATACGGAACTAAATTTAATAAACCAATATGGATGGCCTGAGGATTGGTTAATTTTCTATAATTTTACTTTTTAAACAAAAAACTTTCTTGCCATGAAAACAAGAGTATTGTTATTACCTTTCGTGCTGATTTTATCTTTTTCCCTGAGTTCCTTTGGGCAGGATCAAATCCATAAAAAGAACAATGAAGTGATCAACTGCAAAATCAAGGAAATAGGTATGGATGAGATCAAATATACTGTTCCCGATTACCCGCAGGACGTATTATTTACCATCGACAAGGATAAAGTCCTCAAAATTGTTTTTGAAAACGGGCAGGAACTGTTCTTCCAACAGGAAATGACCAACCCGGAAAATTATGTAGATAACAAGAAAAATGCGATTAAAATCGATTTCCTCTCTCCGTTGACCGGAAATACCACTTTTGCTTATGAGCATAGTCTGAAACCGGGCCGAAGTATTGAAGCAACCCTTGGTATTATCGGACTGGGAGCCGATCCGAATGATTATGACCCGGCGGGAGTATTCATCAAATTCGGTCCAAAATTTATTAAAAGCCCGGATTTTTACCTGAGAGGCATGAAATACGCCCACATCCTGAAGGGCGGTTATATAAAACCGGAATTTTCCATTGGATATTATTCAAGGTATTTCTATGAATACAACTATTATTACGATGAAGAGAAAGTAAGGGATAATGTGGTCAATGCAACCATCATGCTTAACATTGGCAAACAATGGATTTTTGATAACTCCTTCCTGGTGGATTTTTATTTTGGCGTAGGTTATGGTTTTGATAGCAACGACTGGGCAACGGAATATCATTACAGCCACATAACCGCCGACGAAGATGTTCCACTTAGTTTTGGAGCAGGGCTGAAGATTGGGTGGTTGTTTAAATAAAAGCCAGTCCAAAAATCAATCGGACCGGCTTCATTTTCATGGCTTTGGTTTTAAGTCGCTGATCAGTCGAGCTTAATTATTTTTTTAGTAACAATAGTATTGTCTGTTTCTAATATGCAGATGTAGGTCCCCACAATAAGTTTTGTTCCTTCCAATTCAATTTCATGATAACCTGAAGGTAAATATTCATTAAGAACTACCTGAAATTTTTTACCTGCCAGATCAAACAAGATTATCCTAATAATTCCCTCTGATTGCATTGTAAAAGTGATGGTGGTGTTCTGAGTGAAAGGATTGGGATAATTATTTAGCGAAAAATTATCCAATTGTCTGGATAATTCTGCGATATCGGTAATTACTACCTCGTCAGCACCAATATCAACATAATTATCAAACGGTCTGGGTTCATGGTCGATATCATGATCGGGGGCATCATATTCATTCCCGTTAATCTCAACAGATTCAACACCCTCATTTACACATTCACTACCCAGCAATAAATGATATCCATCTTGATCAAAACACGGATCAACATTAAGATTATCATTTCCTTGCC
This sequence comes from Bacteroidales bacterium, assembly GCA_016933115.1. Lineage (GTDB taxonomy): Bacteria > Bacteroidota > Bacteroidia > Bacteroidales > JAADJA01 > JAADJA01. The sequence goes on from JAFGBL010000049.1 coordinate 6,562, forward strand.
AACTACCTGCCCCAATGATTTCATCGGTGTTAATATTATTGTTGAAGAGATAAGCATTGCAGCCAGAGGCTAGGTACATCTCAGTGCCCTCATAACCGGCATTATCATAAATGATGTTGTTAAACAATAGATAATCTGAGGCCATATTGGTTGAAATCCCGGCGCCATAACTGCCAGAGCTATTTCCCGTAATGGTATTATTCACCAGCACCGGGATAGTAACTGTCGTGCTATTTCCCTTTTGATTTGAAGTTGTCAGGCTACCCATTCCTGCATTTTCACCTTTACCGTAATATGTAAAATAAATACCTCCACCACTATTGGAAACTTCATTATTTTGTACAACATTATTTGTCAGAAGCAGATTGTATGCACTTCTGACATAAATTCCACCACCATACATTGCTGAATTTTCCCATACTCTGTTCCCCTCTATAAGGATGTCATTGTAATACACGTTGTTTAGGTTTAGTATGGCAATACCTCCACCTCCATTACTATTTCCGGAAATATTGTATAAGTTATTGTTTGAAAATATGTTTCCAGAAATTACTGTTCCGCTTTGGCAATTCTCCAGATACAGGCCGGCCCCCTTACCTTTTTCCACCATAATATTTCCAGTGTTGTCCGATATGACATTATTCTTTACTATTCCTCTGCAGTAGTTTATTAATGCTCCTGCTCCATAAGGCCGTCCATCCAGATTATTGGATAATATCCTGTTATTTTCAACGATACAGTCGATACCCCATACAGAAACACCGGCTCCACAACCACCGCCGGGATATGGGGTTGTGCTTACACCATAATTGTTTTCAATGGTATTTGATCTGATTATGATACAGGGTGACGATGCACTGCCATATGCACCAATCCCCCCACCATGCACAATATTATCATTGCTAACTTGGTTATTTATAATGCGATTGTGAATAATTGAAGCCCCAGAATAGATACAAAATATACCCCCGCCTATCCTTGCAGGCCAGTTTATATGCGTACCTGTTCCATTTTGAATAGTGAAACCGCATAAAACAGATGTAGTGTCTTCTCCGGTTTTAAAGGATACCACAGAAGCATAGTTTGGATTTGCCGGCTGACTGCCATCTATTATCGTATTGTTTATGTAGTTTGTATCACCCTCCATAATGAAATGGCTGGCTACAGTGATGGCCTTTCCATAGAAGTTGATATTTTCGAAATAAGTACCCTGTTCAACCAGTACTACATCACCGTCCATTGCTTCATCAATACCCGCCTGAATGGTTGGATAATCCGCAGGTACATGGATGGTGTCTTGAGCCTGTATGTCTATTGACAGGCAAATTAAGCATGCGAAAAGTAAAAGTTTTGAATTCATGATGACCTCCTTTTAAATATGTGTATAAATAAATTGCTATTGAATCCTTATTTGATATATTTTTCATTTTACTTTCCTGATGTTTGCTTCTAAAACCTCAATGCCTCATCACGAAAAAAGATTCCCATTCCCTGAGTGTGCCCAGAATATAGTATTGATGGCTATTGAACATCAAACCAGCCACATAATTATTACTCGAACCAATAGTTAGGTTTACTTTGGTGAGTTGGCTATGCATTTTTTTGACAAGAGTAGAGTCCTGTAAAGCTTCTTCCAATGTCATGAAAACCGGCTCTTCCTCCTTTTTTGCCTTCTGCTTCGAATACGCTATTGAATTGAATGATTTTAATATTTTGACCAGGTTGACTTTTAAGGTATTCATCGATTTGTAAATTCATTTTCGAACGAATTTACATTGATATACAGGGAAATTATCCTGGAAATGAACCTGGGTCAGGAAGAAATGAATTAACGCAATAAAATGTGTGATTAACGTTAAAGCTTATTGAAAAGCTCGATCAGCTGGTTTTTCTTCCGCAAAGCTACCGGAACATGTGATCCATCAGAAAGAATAACAGTTCCGCCATCTGCTTTTTCATAACTTTTAATATAGGATAGGTTTACAATATGAGATTTATGCAAACGGTAAAATCCCTGTTCAGATAAAATATCCTCATAATCCTTAATTGTTCCTGAAACGACGATCTTTTTGCTGTCAGCAAGAAAAAAAGTAGTGTAGTTCTTGTCGGCCTCGCAGCGCATGATTTCATTTATGGGGATAAAATGTAACTTGTCAACGGTTTTTAATACGATCCGTTTATTCTGTGATACTTTAAGATTATGTGATAATTCAACAAGTTGAAGGTTTAACTCTTTCAGTATCTGTGTTTCGGCTTTTGCAATGGCAGCTTTCAGATCATCGAGCAAAACAGGCTTTAACAGGTAATCCAGTGCACTGAATTTAATGGCTTTAAGCGCGTATTCTTCATAGGCTGTGATAAAAATGATCTTGAAGTTTATCTGTCCCAACTGGTTCAACAGGTCAAAAGCATCTCCATCCAGTAAACGGATGTCCAACAATACCAATTCGGGAGTCAGGTTTATAATGGATTCAAGTCCTGTTTTTACACCATCTGCTTCACCCACAACTTGCACATTGGGAAAGTGGTGTTCAAGAAGTTCCCGAATCTTATTCCGGTTATTTTTTTCGTCGTCTATGATAAGGGTTTGAAGCATGGCACCGTAAAAATAAAAGAATTTTAAAATTAAATTTTTCTCATTCAGAATTTCCGCACCGATATTTTAATTTGCTTTCTTTTTTGCCACCAAGACTCAAAGGCTCAAAGTATATCACTAAGATTTTAAATAACAAACCTCATAAACTTTTTTCAATAATCCGGGTCCCAGCTTTACATGGACAGCATAAGCAGCATCCACAAATAACTTAGCAATTCTTTCAATAGACTCATCAATTGGCTTGAAATCCCTTTTGTGATTCTTCGAGTTTTGGTGACTTTGTGGCATCATATTTATTCTTTATTTTAATCAATCCAACAAATATGGTAGATCAAGTCTCACCAATGTTCCAATCGCTTTATTTGCCTCTGTTTTCAGATCGGTAATTGTCAAACTTATCTTTTGTTTCAATTTTTTATTCAGGATCTTAATCCTGTCATAGATAATCTCAGTAGCCAGAGATTTATGCTTCCCCTTCTTTGCATATTCCATATCCCAGGCTTTCTCCCTTCCAACCCCGTCATCCTCAATTTCACAGGTTATCTTTTTATTATCCAGTTTGAAACGGATATGGATGTTTCCCCGCTCCTTTTTATGCCGTATTCCATGTTCAATGGCATTTTCGATGAA
>JAFGBL010000050.1 GCA_016933115.1 Bacteroidales bacterium
AACTCACCTGAACAAAATCAGTCGGATAGATAGCAGAGTCGCACCTTTAGGGGTTCCTATAAAGGAAGTGGTGCGCTGGAAATTTATTGATGATGTACAATAGATTGGCTTATTCGGGGAAAGGGCAGAGATGCCATGCGGACCTGACTGATCGAAAAAAATATTGAAAGTAATGTTAAAATTCAGTTATTTCAAGGGTATATATTAGTATCTTTAATACCGGTTTCGTAGAGAATATTGAACTGCATTCTTATGAAAACAACTGCCCGCCAACCTGCAAATCTGACTATTCCTGGCCTTCCGGAAAAGACATTTTGCTGCGCTCCGCCATATAAAATGATTCTATCCTCCTGCCGGACAAGAATAGCAGAAGATTTTTATTTGTTAAACGTATTTGTATTCTTTTACCCGATTGTTTTCCAAATTCAATAACCTAAAAATTTATACAATGAATAATTTCAGTATGTCAGGATGGAAAATACCAGGTGTTTACTTGCTGGTATTAATTTGTGGTTACAGCGTATATGCACAACCACCTCAGAAACCCTTTCCGCAACATGTTTCCTATGCAACAGGAAGCATTAAGCCTGTAAATTTCAGCCAGTTGCAACTGGATAATTCGGTCAAAGCTTTTTATGACCAGTGGAAAATAAAATACCTGCGCGACGACTGCGGTGCTGATCAATATTATGTATGGTTTGACGAGTATTCGGAAAATAACAGCATTTGTGTATCGGAAGGCCAGGGATATGGTATGATGATAACTGCCATCATTGCGGGCTATGACCCAAATGCAAAGATATATTTTGACGGTTTGTACAATTTCTACAAGGCTCATCCCAGTGTAAACAATAACTACCTGATGGCCTGGAACCAGATAGCAGGCTGTATAGACGATCCGGAGGGTGGTGACGATTCATCCACCGATGGTGATATGGATATTGTATTCGCCCTGCTGCTGGCCGACGAACAATGGGGCAGCACAGGCAGCATTGATTACAAAGCCGAAGCGATCGCCATGATCAATGCCATCAAACAGGAGGAAATCAATCAAATCTCATGGAACCCGACCCTTGGAGATTGGGTGACAACCGGAAGTGCTGAATATGACGATACGCGTACCTCAGATTTTATGATGGACCATTTTCGTGCTTTCCGGCATGCAACAGGGGATAATGACTGGATTAATATAATAAATAAATGTTACACGGTCGTCAGCACAATGCAGACCAATTTCTCACCCAACACCGGATTGTTGCCCGATTTTGTAACGGATCTTAGTTCCTCAATGCATCCTGCCCCACCCAATTACCTGGAAGGAGAATTCGATGGTCATTACTACTACAATGCCTGCCGCACACCCTTTCGGATCACATTGGATTTCCTGTTGTCGGATGATGCCCGTGCAAAAAATGCCGTTCAAAAAATGAATGCCTGGATCATAGCCAAAACAGGAAACAATCCGGCAAATATCCATGCGGGTTATTACCTGAACGGAAACGATATTCCGGATAATGATTATGAATCGGGGGCTTTTGTTGGTCCGTTTGCTGTGGCTGCCATGGTGGATGCGACAAATCAGAACTGGTTGAATGAATCCTTCAGCTTTCTGCTTTCACTTGACCTGCAGGATTATACCTATTACGACAATACCCTGAAATTGCTCTGTTTGCTTGTTCTTTCGGGTAATTACTGGGCACCCCAGGGTGTGCAGGGATTCGAGGATTACATTTGCCCGGAACATCCCAGGGTCATTGTCTCTCCCAATCCTTTCCGATCTTTGGTAACGGTATTTATTGACGATCCTGACTTCTGCATGATGACATTCATGGTGCGTGATGTTTATGGACAAATCTTTTACACAATTAAAACAAACCACTCCGGAAAAAATTCCAGGCATAACTTTAACCTGGGCTTTCTGCCGGATGGTGTTTATTTTCTGGTTTCAGAGATAAATGGTAATTATTATATATCTAAACTGTGTAAATCGCCATAGCCGTTATTGAATTCTATCATGAAACATAATAAACTGAACTGTTAGTGCAGAATCAGTTTTCCAACTCTGGTCTCCCGCTCTTGTTGCAGTTTAACAAAATAGGTCCCTTTTGCAAAACCTGTCAGGTCTATTTTAATCATCTCCTCTCCGGAAGTCTGGAACGGACTGTTGTAAACTACCTGGCTAATAAAAAATGAAATCGCTTTTAAACATGTGTGCATTGAATGCCAAAAAACACGATAAAGAAATTGCATTGTATTATGAACGTAAAGTAAAGGATGGTAAAAATCCCATGTCGGTCATGAATGCCATACGATGTAAGGTGTTGAGCAGGGTATTTGCAGTTATTAACCGCGGATCTCCCTTTATTAATACCTATAAATTTGCAGTTTATTTTTTTGTAAATTTATTTGGTTTTTACCATAGAATGGGCCAACAGGAGCAGATTGTCACCCCAGCCAGCGAAGTCTCCGGCCTACACTAAAGTTTCGGTTTGTAAAAGGAGACTTCGCTGAGTGAATGGAAAAAAGTTAAACGGACCGACGATTTGTGCCGGCAATAAAACAAAAAAAACCCGAGCTGCAAACCCGGGCGTTTTTGATTCCATTAATGGTGCCTGTATATCATTTTGCCTGAAACCTGATTTCCATCATACACGATACGATAAAAGTAAATGCCCGGATTGTGCTGCGAGGCATCCCAGTTTATTTGATGCACACCTTCCGGCATAAACTTACTTTCAAGCTGTTCTGTTATACTTCCCATCTGGTCATGGACGTATATATTGACAATTGCTGATTTCTCAAGCTTAAATTCAATGGTTGTGCTATTGGCAAATGGATTCGGGAAATTCCGGTGCCATTCTATTACTTCTTCACCAGTCGTATTACTTACAGTACTTTCAACCGATTTTAACAGGTCCATAGGAAGTGTTGATTCAGCCACACCTGTATTTCCGTATTCATCGGTGGCGGTACATCGTAAGGTCACAATTTCACCCATTACCGAAACAAGGTTACCATTGTTATCAAAGCTGAACTTGTATTTGTTCTTTTGATCTTTTGCAGATATTACCTGTCCGTTATTCACAGGTACACCTTCATTTGCCAGGATCATTGTCCAAAACGCTGCAGCATCGGGAGCTTTGACACTTACCGTATTTTTTTCCGTATCGATCATGAGCGAATAATTATTATTGTTCTTCAAATTTACCTTTGGATTGGTGAGTTCGGGTATCAGGATCACTGAAACCGCTGAAATGACATCGCCGCAGAGATCTTCCGCTGAACAGAAAATCTCAAATGTATGAGGCTGATTCAGTCCCAGGAAATCGGCTTCCACAATAGGTCCATTGGTATCTTCAACAGTTACGGTTATATCGGCCTGAGATGTTTGTCCACATTCATCCTCCACCATCAGGGTTACCTGGTGCATTCCCGTGGTGAATACATAATCTGAAGTTGCTGAGCCGGTAGGACCGGCAATGATGTTGTTATTTTCATACCATGTATAAATCAGGTTTCCTCCCTCGGGATCGTAACTGCCGGAACCATCCAACAGGACCGTGGTGCCGGCCTGACCGGTACATTCGGCTGTTATATTATTGGATATGGCAACGGGTGGCTCGTTTGGTCCAATGACTTCAAGTTGTACGGTAACTGTATCGGAGAAATTGTTGAGGGCATCCCTCATCCGGTATTGAAACTGGTCAGTGCCTGTAAATCCTGCTTCGGGAGTGTAGACAAACGAACCGTCGGCAAAAGCGGCCAGCGTACCATGATCCACATTATCTAAAATAGCAGTAGCCGTAAGATTGTCTCCATCAGGATCATAATCATTTGTTAAAAAGCCCGGAGCAGCCATATTCAATGCTGTATTTTTAACCACTCCGTAAATGTCATCGGTACCTAACGGGATTCTGTTGCCTTCATACACTTCTATGGTTACGGTAACCGTATCGGAAAAATTGTTGGAAGCATCCCGCATCCTGTATTTAAACTGATCCGTGCCCAGAAAGCCGGCATTCGGCGTATAGATAAAGGAACCATCAGCAAAGGCTGCCAGGCTGCCATGATCAACATTATCAAGGATTGCAGTAGCTGTTATTGCCTCACCGTCCTGGTCAATATCATTGCTAAGAAAGCCGGGTGATGCAATGGAAAGCGTTGTATTTGCCAGACCACCATACTGGTCGTCGATGCCAATTGGTACCCTGTTATAAGATTCTCCCACCAATATGGTTACGGTGATGGCTTCCGACATGTTTAATGATGCATCCCGCATTATATACTGGAACTGGTCGATGCCGGTAAATCCCGGATTTGGTGTATAACTGAAAGACCCATCCGCAAAAGCGGCCAGGGTTCCGTTATCCACATTGTCATCGATACTTGTTGCAGTAAGCGGTTCGCCGTTTTGATCAATATCATTCAACAGAAACCCGGGTGCTGCAATCGATAAAATACTTCCGTCAGCCGTTTGGTAAGTATCCGCAAATCCTACCGGAAGATCCCCAGCACCGATCACTTCAAGGGTTACCGTAACCGTATCGGAAAAATTATTTTCCGAATCCCTCATTCTGTACTGAAACTGATCAGTGCCGGTAAAACCGGTTTCGGGAGTGTAAATGAATGAACCGTTGCCAAAAGCAGCCAGTGAACCATGATCCACATTATCCAAAATGGCGGTGGCAGTCAGTACATCTCCATCCGGATCGATGTCATTGGTTAGAAAACCCGGGGCTGAAATATTAAGCGGTGTATTTAATACAACACCGAACAAATCATCCGTACCCACCGGATTCCGGTTACCCAAAAAAACCTGGATCGTAACAGTTACGGTGTCTGAAAAATTATTTTCCGAATCCCGCATCCTGTAACTGAATTGATCAGTACCGATGAACCCGGTTTCGGGAGTGTATGTGAATGAGCCGTTGCCAAAAGCAGCCAGAGAACCGTGATCCACATTATCTAAAATAGCAGTTGCGGTCAGGGCATCTCCATCCTGGTCAATGTCATTGGCAAGAAAACCGGGAGCGGCGATACTTAAAACAGTGCCGGATAAGGCCCCATATATATCATCGGACCCGATAGGTGTCCGGTTGCTGCGTTCAAAAACCTCAATCGTTACAGTAACCGAATCGGAAAAATTATTTGAAGCATCCCTCATACGGTATATAAATTGGTCCGTCCCGGTAAAACCTTCATCCGGTGTATAAGTGAAAGAACCGTTACCAAAGGCGACCAGCGAACCATGGTCCACATTATCCAGAATGGCCGTAGCCGTAAGAGCCTCGCCTTCACGGTCGATGTCATTCGCTAAAAAACCGGGAGCGACAATGGATAATACCCTGTCATTTCCTGTTACAAACAAATCATTTATCCCAATGGGTATGCCGTCGCAGGGAACGGTTGACAGGTTACCCCCACTTTTAAACCCTGATTCATCAACAGGTAATGGGTCTCCATAAAATGAATTTTCAGATTGTGCAGGCACTGAAAATTTGTCTTTTGTTTGTACTGAAAGTTCTGAGGAATTGTCACCATTAAACTTTTGAATGAAAAGGGGTACGTCAGTGTTTATCTGAACCCCTTCTGTTATGGTTGTTCGATCGTTGGTTACAGGCTGTGAATAAACCTTCGGTTCAATTACCGTTGTAGTAACATTTGAAATTTCGGAAAGTTTTTCCTGGGTAAACGAAATGAGTGACATGAATAGCAACAGTGTAATCGAAATTACTCGCATGCGGAATTTGTAGAGACTTTTCATAGTTAAAGAATTTAGATTAGTTAGTAGATTTAGTGACTTGAGTATTTAATTAGATTTCAATTGAATATTTCTTCAAATCTAACAATCTGTGAGAAAAAAAGTTTATATACGGCTTTTATTACGGTCGTTGATCGCAAGCATTCGCTAACCCATGGGAAGAGCCGTTTAAATCGACAGTGGGTTGTGCAATAATAAATATTAATAATCCCAACTTCCCTTCGATGCTTCGATTGTTCGACAAGCTCACTACTTAGAACACAGGGCGTCCGGGTATTTGTATAAAAAAGAGCGCTGGACACACTGAAGTGCGACCGCAGGGAGCCTCGAAGTGGTGCGGCGGAAGGTTTTATTAACTCCCTTCTTCCCTTCGATGCTTTGATCGTTCGACAAGCTCAATACTCAGCACTCAGGGCGTCCGGGTTTTTGTGTTTTAAATAGAGCGTTGGACACACTGAGGTGCGACCGTAAGGAGCCTCGAAGTGTGAGTTGCAGAGCCTCGAAGTGGGTGCGGTGGTCATACTACTTTTTCTTTCTTTTTGATAATTCGGGCAATTTTTCCCATTCACCCTTTATCATAGCAATTTTCTTTTTTCTCTACCAGCCTTTGATTTGTCTTTCCCTGTCGTGTGCAAAATAGGGATCGGAATGGTCTTCATAATATACCAATTTAAGTGGGCGCCTTGTAAATGTGTATGATTTGGGATTATCACCATCATTATGTTCGGCAACTCTTCGCTCCAGGTTGTTTGTGATTCCGGTATAAAATGAGCCATCACTGCATTCGAGGATGTAAACATACAAGACCATGGGATAAAGATAATAATTAATTAAGTCCCTACCCACCCTTCGAGACGTCACGCTTGGGCGTGTCTCCTCAGGGCGTCCGGGTTTTTATGTTTTAAATAGAGCGTTAGACACACTGGGGTGCGGAGCCTCGAAGTGGTGCGGTGGAAGTTTGATATTGGATATTGTAAATCGGATATATGGTTTACAAGCGGCTTAGTACAGGCACGAGCTAAAAGCTCGCCAACGGGGGTATTTTTTTCATTCCAAACAAAAAACGCATAAGGTTATTCCTTCTGAGCAAAAATTCGTAGACTCCCATGATGATCAAAAAGGAAAAGACAGTCAGCAGCCCGAACTTAACGGACACATCCCAACTCCTCCGGGCGATCGCGAAACCAAGTATCACAATCACGGTTTGATGCAGTATATAAAAAGGGAGGACCGCTTCATTGGCATATACGAGAAACCGGTTGCTGCGGGTGAGGTAACGACTTCCAAAGCCCAGGAAAACGAGAATCCAGGCCCAGGCGTTGAGGGTTTGCAGGACAGCTTCCATGAACCCCGGTACGAAAAACCGTCCGGTTATAATAAAATATCCCGCCACCGTGACGACAAGAGCAGTCAGCAACGAGAGCCACCGGCTCTTTTCGATGCCGGTCCTGAATTTTTCTTCCGTGCTGATGAGATACCCGAGGATGAAAAATACCAGGTACACAAACACACTCCATCCCCCCAGTTCACGTCTGCCGAAGCCGTCCCTGTCGAGGCCGACGATCATCTCCACCACACACAGGAGGGTGAACAGCAACAGGATGGCCCCGGGCCGGCTGAAAAACCGGGCGATCCCGGAAAATTTCCCGGCCCAGTCCCTTTTCTTCCAGTAAAGGAAGAGCGGCAGCACCAGCAGTGAAAAAAGAAAAAGGAATTCGAGGTACCAGAGATGCAACCCCATCCATGCGAAGTTGCCGCCGAAGGCATACCAGCCGTCGAAATAGTGCGGGTAAAACTGAAAGAACGAACCTTCGAACTGTCCGTGCGTGATCCGTTCGATGTACACCTGGGGCGGGATCAGAATTAAAATGCCGAAGATCAACGGGACCAGCAACCTTTTGACCCGCTCCTGCACAAATTGTCCGCCGGTGCGGTGTTGCAGTGCATAGCGGCTGCTGATGCCGGAAAGGACAAAAAACAACGGCATGATCCACCGCGAGACAAAGATCACAAAAACAGTTGCCCCCATTGAAATCTCATTGTTTTTCACATGCCAGTCTTCATCGTTGAAGAACCGTGCACAGTGGAAAAGGAAAACCATCATCATGGCCAGCACCCGTAGCCAGTCGATGTCGTGGTAACGTTTTGTGTTCATGCGGAAATGTAGGATTTATATGCAAAGATAGACAGAAGTGATTGGAAATGGGAAAGGAGAAATGGTGAAATCATGTAAAATTGTATAGAAGGAATAGCCTGCCGCCATTGCTGTTGGCTTACAGGTGTATTTTTCATAAATTAAAATGTTTTGAGTGATGGGTTGGAAGGTATCTTTGACCTGTCTGAACGCTGGCGACAATAATGGATTATTTTAAATTGGGCAGGAGCAAGAAGCTCTCGCCAACAAAGGGCGTCCGGGCTTTAATTTCATAATATGGATTGTGCAACAATAAATATTAATAATCCCAACTCCCCTTCGATGCTTCGATCGTTC
>JAFGBL010000006.1 GCA_016933115.1 Bacteroidales bacterium
GATATCAAATATATATCTATTTTCGTGTTCGTACACGGAAACTAATAATTTTTAAAAATCAATCCTAAAAAGTATATAAATGAAACTAGGAAAATACAGTTTTGGAGTGGGCGACCGCTTTAACCATGAAGGTGTTGCTCAACTGAATGCCTTAATAAAAGCTAATTCCAAAGGTGTTGAGGTTACTCCTGTCTGGAATAAGTCAAATCGTGAACATAATATTGTTCACTCTGAACCATCAGGCACAAGGTTGGAAGCCAATGAAGCAATTAAGAAAATGGGTTGGGAAGGTCCGTATTTTGTAGATGCCGACCACATTAACCTCACAAATGTTGACCGTTTTATTGAACATTCTGATTTTTTTACACTCGATGTGGCAATTTACATCGGAAATGCCTCGCCATCTGAAGATGTTGCTGCCTTTAAGGAATCATGTAAAATATTCGGAGAGAAAGTCTCAATTCCCGGGATTGAAGAACCAATAAAAATTACAGATGTGCTCCTGAATGAAGTTGCCTGTAAGTTTCTTGCTGCGATTAAGGAAGCCGGGAAAATTTATGAACATATAAAATCGGTTAAGGGCGAGGGAAATTTTGTTACCGAAGTTTCGATGGATGAGGTTGAATCGCCTCAAACTCCTGTTGACATGTTTTTTATCCTGAAAATGATTGCAGACCAGGGAATTCCGGCACAGACTATTGCTCCAAAATTTACAGGCCGATTTAATAAAGGTGTCGATTATGTAGGCGATATTGAACAGTTTACAAAAGAATTCGAACAGGATGTTCTGGTAATTGATTTCGCAGTGAAAGAATTTGGCCTTCCTGAAGATTTAAAATTAAGTGTCCATTCCGGCAGCGATAAATTCACCATCTATCCGATAATGGCTGAAATCATTAAAAAATATGACAAAGGACTTCATGTTAAAACCGCCGGGACAACCTGGCTCGAAGAAGTAATAGGACTGGCAGTTTCAGGCGATGAAGGGCTGAAGGTTGCAAAAGAAATATATACTTCAGCACTGGCAAGGAAAGAAGAACTTTGTGCCCCGTATGCCGATGTTATTGATATTGATGACAATCAATTACCTTCACCGGAAGAAGTTGCCGGATGGAGCGGAGAAAAATTTGGAAATACTTTACGTCATATCCCTGGGCATCCTGATTATAATTCAAATTTCAGGCAATTGATACATGTGGGTTACAAAGTTGCAGCCGAAATGGGTGAAATTTATACAGGATTGCTTAAAAAGAATTCAGAAGTTGTTGGTCAGTGTGTTGAAGAAAATATTTTTGACCGTCATTTAAAACGATTGTTCAATTTGTAATCCGGAAAGTTTAGTTTAGAAAAATATACCAAAAGTTAATAGTTTGTTTGCGTTTTATTTGTAAATATTTGCCACTTTTAAAATTGATTAATTTTTAGTGGTAATTTGCTTAAAATTGAAACAACTAAATACTTAAATGATAAGAGAATCATATGAAAAAATTTATGGGTAAAAACTTCCTGTTGGAAACCAAAACAGCGAAGAAATTATATCATAATCATGCGGCAAAAATGCCCATTTTTGACTACCATTGCCACATTCCTCCAAAGGAAATAGCTGAAGATAAACAATTCGAAAATATTACACAGATATGGCTTTACGGAGACCATTATAAATGGCGCGCAATGCGTGCCAACGGTGTTGATGAACGATTTTGCACCGGCAATGCAACTGATTGGGAAAAATTTGAAAAATGGGCTGAAACCGTACCTCACACTCTTCGGAATCCGCTGTTTCACTGGACTCACCTTGAATTAAAAAAGTTTTTTGGTATCAATAAAATTCTGGGGCCCGATACTGCTAAGGAAATCTGGGACGAATGTAATGTAAAACTTCAGACTCCTGAATATTCATGCAGGAATATCATCCGGATGGCCAATGTTCATACCATTTGCACTACCGACGACCCGGTTGATTCGCTGGAATACCACAGGCAGATAAAACCAGATGGATTTGAAATACATGTTTTGCCGGCATGGAGGCCCGATAAAGCAATGATGGTTGAAGATCAGGCTTTTTTTAACAATTATGTCGATCATCTGGGAGAAGCAGCCGAAGTTGAGATCAATTCGTTTGCCGATTTTATGGATGCCCTGGACAGCCGCCATCAGTTTTTTCATGAAAATGGTTGCCGCCTTTCCGACCATGGGCTTGAAACCATAATTGCAGAAGATTATTCAGAGGAAGAAATCAATAAAATTTTTAAAAAAATCAGAAAGGGGAATAACCTGGATACTGTTGAGATACAGAAGTTCAAATCATGTATGTTGTACGAATTTGGTATTATGGACCATTCACGTGGCTGGACCCAGCAATTCCACCTCGGTGCATTGAGGAACAACAATACCCGTTTACTTACTAAACTCGGTCCGGATACCGGGTTTGATTCAATTGGTGATTTTGAGATTGCCCGCCCGCTGTCAAAATTGTTGAACCGTCTTGATCTGGAAAACCAATTGGCAAAAACAATTTTATACAACCTGAATCCAAGGGATAATGATTTGATTGCAACCATGATAGGGAATTTTCAGGATGGTTCTGTACCGGGAAAAATACAGTTTGGTTCGGGCTGGTGGTTCCTCGATCAGAAGGATGGAATGGAAAAACAGATGAATTCCTTATCAACACAGGGATTGTTAAGCCGTTTTATCGGGATGCTGACCGACTCGCGTAGTTTCCTTTCTTATACAAGGCATGAATATTTCAGGCGTACTTTGTGTAACCTGATCGGGAACGATGTTGAAAATGGGCTAATCCCGAATGATACGGAATTGTTAGGCAAAATGGTTGAGAATATTTGCTTTAACAACGCGAAGGAATATTTTCAGTTTGAGAAATAGGACATAAAATTGTTAATAAAATGTATTCGGAATAAAATCTTTGCAATCGATTGCAGAAATTTTTTAAATTTGAAACATGAGTAA
>JAFGBL010000007.1 GCA_016933115.1 Bacteroidales bacterium
AGATTATGGATTTATTTTAAAAGTGATAATGTTCTTATTTTCGTATACTTTAAACAAAATTGAAATCTAGCAACTTGAGTTAATTAAAAATTTTTACAAACAATAATTTAAAGATCGATATGAAACAATTAATTGCATTATTTATCCTGATACTTGTTATCGGATTCAATTCAAAAGCACAAAAAATAGTAAAACCTTCAAGAGAAGGTTTTGATTTGATTCAGGATGGAATCCCACACGGAAAACTTGATACGATTTCCTATGAATCCTCAACAGTCGGCACTGTTAGAAATTCCGTGGTTTATACTCCACCGGGATATTCAGTCAATAAAAAATACCCCGTATTATATCTTCTTCACGGAATTGGTGGAGATGAGTTTGAATGGCTGAACGGAGGGCACCCGGAAGTGATTCTTGATAATCTGTATGCTGAAAACAAAGTTGAATCCATGATCGTAGTTATGCCCAATGGCCGTGCTATGAAGGATGACAGTGCTGGGGGAAATATCATGGCCCCTGACAAAGTTCAGGCCTTTGCCACCTTTGAAGGCGATTTGCTGAATGACCTGATCCCGTTTATCGAAAAAACATATCCGGTTTTAAAAGACCGGGAACACAGAGCAATTGCAGGACTTTCGATGGGTGGCGGGCAATCGCTAAATTTCGGGTTGGGCAACCTCGACAAATTTGCCTGGGTGGGTGGATTCTCTTCAGCACCTAATACAAAAAGCCCGGAAGAACTTGTTCCTGATCCGGAAAAAGCAAAAGAACAATTAAAACTGCTGTGGATTTCCTGTGGTGATGCAGACGGACTGCTTCGTTTCAGCACAAGAACTCATGAATACCTGCAGAAAAACAATGTCCCTCATATTTATCTTGAAGAACCCGGTGGTGTTCATGATTTTAAAGTCTGGAAAAACGGGCTCTTTATGTTTTCGCAATTAATTTTTAAACCAGTCGATAGCTCGACTTTCCCTTTATATAATTCCGGCTTGTTCAATCAATAATTAAAATAATATATGATGAAAAAAAAACAATTTATTCTTGTAGTATCTCTTTTAGCCTTACTTTCAGTTAATGTGGCAACCGGGCAAAAAAATGCCCCTGTTTTTTCAAACTTTGTTTATGTTGGCGATGACCAGGTTTATAAAGACAATCCATTGGAAGAAGGCGAATTTTACAGTCCTATCCTCCAGGGATGCTTTCCCGATCCTGCCATTACCAGGAAAGGTGATGACTATTTTTTGGTTTGTTCATCTTTTGCCATGTTTCCAGGAGTTCCAATATTTCATTCAAAAGATCTTATAAATTGGAAATCGTTGGGAGGTGTTCTTGATAGGGTTTCACAATTGGATACTCACGATACGGGAATCAGCCAGGGTGTTTATGCACCAGGCATAACATACAATCCGTACAACGATACATTTTATATGATTGTAACTGCATTTTCAGGGGGACTTGGAAATATTATCGTTAAAACAAAAGATCCGTTTAAAGGCTGGGGCGAACCTAAAAAATTAAATTTCGACGGTATTGACCCGTGCATATTCTTTGATGAAGATGGTAAAGCCTATATCGTTCATAACGATGCACCTGAAAGAGGAACAGCTTTATACAACGGGCATAGAGTGATTAAAGTCTGGGAATACGACTTGGAAGAAGACCAGGTAATTGCCGGTACAGATAAAGTTATTGTAAACGGAGGAGTTGACCTTTCGAAAAAACCTATCTGGATTGAAGCACCTCATCTTTACAAAAAAGACGGGAAATATTATTTGATGTGTGCCGAAGGCGGAACAGGAGGCTGGCACAGCGAAGTGATTTTTAAAAGTGATAGCCCCAAAGGCCCGTTTATTCCGGCTGCTAATAATCCAATCCTTACACAAAGATATTTTCCAAGAGAACGTGAAAACAAAGTGGATTGGGCTGGTCATGCCGATATCGTTGAAACACCTGATGGTAAATATTATGGTGTATTTCTGGCTGTCCGGCCGAATGAAGAAAACAGAGTCAACACCGGGCGTGAAACATTTATGCTTCCTGTTGACTGGTCTGGAGAATTCCCGGTTTTTGTGAACGGCCTTATTCCGATGGAGCCTAAACTGAAAATGCCTGAAGGCGTTAAAAATCTTACAGGACAGGATGGATTCGTTCCTAACGGCAACTTCACTTTTAAGGATGATTTCACAGCAGAAAAACTGGACTACAGGTGGATTGGCTTAAGAGGCCCACGTGAAGAATTTATAAAAACTTCACAAAAGGGATTACAGATTACTCCTTTTGAAACCAACATTAAACAACTGGCTCCGACTTCAACCCTCTTCCTCAGGCAAATGCATGATAATTTTTCCTACTCTGCCACTATGGATTACACACCTCAGGCAGAAACTGACCTGGCTGGTATTGTAGCTCTTCAGAGTGAAAGTTTCAATTACGTTTTCGGGATTACCAAAAAAGGAGACGAATATTATCTGTTGCTGCAAAAAAATTCGAGACAAAGAAGAAGCCGTGAAACAAACTCTGAAATTATTGGAAGTGCAAAAATAGATATCGGCAATCCTGTCCGTTTAAAGGTTTCTGCCATTGGCGATAAATATGAATTTTCATATTCAACCAATGGAACTGACTTTGAGATTGTTGGAGGAACTGTTTCAGGTGATATTCTTTCAACAGATGTTGCCGGAGGATTTACAGGCTGTTTACTCGGTCTGTATGCCACTTCTGCCAATGATGCTCATCCAGAATAAAAAACCTTCTGATTTAACCTATTAACCTAACTGTTATGAAAAAGAAAAGTCGTTTTATTGCCATTCTTGTTTTGGCATTCGTATTCCCTGCTGCCACAATGTTGGTAATTGCCATGTCAGGAAACGGACGCAATGCTAATCCACCCAGACCGGAAGGTCCGTGTGATATTTATGCTGCAGCGGGCAATCCCTGTGTAGCTGCCCATAGCAGCACACGCGCATTGTATGCATCGTACAATGGTCCTCTTTACCAGATTATGCGTCTTTCAGATGGTAAAACAATGGATATTGGGATAGTTCAACCCGGCAATGGTGATCCGGGAGGATATGCAGATGCTGCAGATCAGGATGCATTCTGTGCCAATACATATTGTTGGATTACTACTCTTTATGACCAGTCGGGTAAAGGCAACCATCTTACACAGGCACCTCGTGGAGGATTTAGTGGTCCGGCTATGGGAGGATTTAATAATATTCCAATTGCTGATATGGCACCTGTTTCAATAATGGGTCACAAGGTTTATGGTATCTTTATTGAACCGGGTATGGGACTTCGGGATGACGATCCTGTTGGCACTGCTGTTGACGATCAGGCTGAAGGCCAGTACTGGGTAATCAGTGGCCATCATTACAATAATGGCTGCTGCTTTGATTATGGAAATGCGGAAACTGATAGCCGGGATGACGGCGATGGCACCATGGAAACTACCTATTATGGTAATGCCAATTACTGGTATCACGGGCAGGATGCTGGTCCATGGATTATGACTGACCAGGAAAACAACCTGGTTGGATGTGTTAATGAGTCACCAAACGACAAATACTGCCCCGACTTACCAAGCATTCCCTGGCGTTTTGTAACTGCTACAGCAGATGGCGAACCTCACCACTGGCGATCAATGGGAGGCAATGCACAGCAAGGTGACCTGGAAGTTATGTTCGACGGTACCCGCATTATTAATGACAGAAACAGTTATGACCCGATGCGTAAGCAGGGAGCTATCCTTCTTGGCAATGGCGGCGACAACAGCAATGGCTCACAGGGTACTTTTTATGAAGGTGCAATGACTGCACCGGGAACATTTCCTACAAAAGAGACCAACCAGAAAATCCAGGCTAATATTGTTGCAGCAAGGTATGATGTTCAACAACTGAGTCTGGCACCTGCCAATTCAACTGACGCACCTCCGGGGCTGCAGACCTTCTCTCCCCGGTCTTCCCAAAATACTACAGTGACTTTCATAAATACTTCAGGATCACCGGTAAAAGATCTCACTATAAGTATTTCAGTTCCTAAAGGATGGAAATCCGTAGTTTTAAATTCAAAAGAAACTTCGAAGAAGTTCACTGATCCTATTGCTTCTGGAGAAAGTGTAAAGACAACTTTTACAGTGACCTCAGGGTCTGAAGCATTTAATGGTGATATTGTAGGAAAAGCCTTTTGGACAAACCCGGCAAATGACCTGATACAAAGCGAGACAATCGTTGAAAAAGTGCGTAATGTCAGCCCTGTTAAAATCAACGAATTTGCAATTAGTTCGGGTTCTTCATCCAATTCGACAAACTCATTCATAGAACTTTATAATGCAAGTGATGATGAAATCGATATTTCAAACTGGAGTTTGACACATCATCCGACTCAACTACCTGTGTTTTCTTCGATAAAGATACCGTCCGGTACAAAACTTTCAGCACGCGGATTTTATCTGTTAGGTCTGTCTTGTTCAGGGCTGGCGATTCCGGCAAAAACGGGTGAGGCTACCATTTATGTAAGGAGTACAACCGGCATGTCGGTTGGAGATATAATTAAAGTTGGCACAGGTTCATTTGAAGAAAACCGCACAATTACAGGTATTACCACACCTCCTGAACCAGAGGTGTCCGAATCATCATTCAGAAGGCGGCGTCCGGTTGAACCGGGCAATCCTACAACAGTATGGCAGCCGCTTCCTGATGGTCCGGTAATCACAATACCCATAGGGTCAAATAGCATACCTGTCACAAGTGTTGAAGGATTTGAGGTAGGACAGAAAATGGCTTTGGGTTATGGTGCGACTTACCCCACTGTTTCTCAGTCGATTGAAAAATATGAAGTGGTCACAATCACAGATGTAGGAAAACCCGGAACACAAGCCTGGCTTTCAATGGATGCAAAAGCCGGTGATACAAACATAAAGGTATCCTCTGTTGAAAATATCTCTGTTGGTGATAAAATCAGGCTGGACATAAACAGTGAAGGTCACGGAATCGAAACTGTAACAGTGACCGGAGTTGGCACAAAGTCATCCCGTAGTACATTCAATGGTCCTCTAACTGAGAAAGATGATCCGGGGACCGG
This sequence comes from Bacteroidales bacterium, assembly GCA_016933115.1. Classification (GTDB taxonomy): domain Bacteria; phylum Bacteroidota; class Bacteroidia; order Bacteroidales; family JAADJA01; genus JAADJA01. The sequence goes on from JAFGBL010000007.1 coordinate 5,086, forward strand.
GCTTGACCTGGCTGAACCGCTGAAATTCGATCATGCTTCCAATATGCCATTCAGTTTTCAGGGCACAGGGATCAGCTTCGAGCCGGCGACAGCTTTTGAACACTCGAGTAATGAACCTGTACTGCCACTTTGCTATAGTATTACACTTGACAAACCTTTGTCAAAGGATCATACTATCAATTCGGTAGTTAGCGATGAAAAAGTCACTCTTGCCGGTTATCAGGGAACACAAGAACCTGACCAGTGGTTTGGGGGACCTGCGCTTTCATCCAGCGCCGGGAACATGGTTTTGTATGATGCAGAAGAAAATGTTGTTGATGGACTTAACTACGGAGGACTTGTTGACCCATGGATTGCCGAGGGCTACCAGGCAACATCAGGAACAGGTGAAAACGGATGTTTTGTACCTGTACCTGTCAGAGGAAGAGGCGGTTTCGGTATGCCGGGAACAGCTCTCAATTCATCACACGATTTAAGCGTAGGGCGATTTCCTGATGGCTCTGACAGTGATAGTAATTGCCGCGATTTTCAGATGCAGAATACTGTTTCATTGTCGGCTGCATCAGAAGCCGGTTCAAATAATATTAAAGTTGCCAGCGTGTCAGACTTCAGAATTGGCCAAAAAATTATTATTGATACAGGTACAGATAGCGAAACAGCTACTATTGCTACAATTGGCACAGCAGGAGGCACTACTTTAGGAACAACCACAGGTGTTGGCACAACGGTTATCCCTGTTCCCAGTGTACAAGGTTTTGGTTCAGGTCAACCCATAACTATAGGCAGTGGCACCAGTCAGGAGGCAGCAATTATTGCTTCTGTCTCAACCGCCCGTCGTCGATTTGGCTTCGGCAATGGCAGGCCCATGGACACTATCATCGTTGTAACGCCTCTTAAAATTGAACATTTGGTTGATGCACAGGTCTCCGGTAGTGGTATAACCCTTGCCGTACCATTAACAAAATCTCATAATAATGGTGCACCGATAGCAAGTAATGTTCCAACACCGGGTAAACCCAATGAGTATATTAAGAAAAAGTAATTAGGAAAATTAAAAATTTGGTTATATACAAAAATAAGGTCCAACTTCAAAAATCCTGGCCAGCGTGGCGTTATTTCCTAACGGGATTAAATCTGCTCGCATTGGTTTTAAGTGCCATCATGAGCTGGCATTATCTGGCGGGTGGATCCATGGCCGGATGCGGCGGTGGAAGCCCTTGTGAACAGGTATTAAACAGCCGTTGGTCTACCATCGCCGGAATATTGCCAGTAAGCGGATTAGCGATGGGAGTATACCTATCCATGCTGGTTGCTGTTTTTTTTATTGGCCCGGGCACTGATTCATCGATACGAAAGCTTGCCTGGTTTGTTTTACTGATACTGGCAGGTGCTGTTACGGGAAGTGCCATCTGGTTTACAATTTTGCAGAAATGGATCATTGGTAGTTTTTGCTTCTATTGTATGACCATGCATATAACCGGCCTGCTGTTAAGTGGAATAATCATCCTGAAGTCTGTTTTCAAATCTTCCAAACGAATTATAAATCCATTGCAGGTGACAGGGCTGGTTCTGACCGGGCTGTTTATTGCCGGAGCATTGGCTATTAGTCAGATTGTTTTAACTTCCACATCTTCGTCCAATGATACGGAATATCAGAATAATCTCCCTGCGATCGATTACAAAACAGCACCTATAATTGGATCTCCGGATGCACCGTATATTGTCACATTGCTTTTTGATTATGAATGTTCCCATTGTCAGAAAATACATTTTATGCTGAATGAGGCTGTTCGCCAATATGATGGAAAGCTGGCATTTGCTCTGTGCCCGACACCCTTGAACAGGCAATGTAATCCTTATGTTCTAAGGGATGTGGACGCATTTAACAACTCCTGTGAACTCGCAAAAATCGGACTATCGGTATGGAAAGCAAACCCGGAGGTATTTCCGGTCTTTGAAGACTGGATGTTTTCGTTTGAATCAGGTGACTCCTGGTTTCCAAGAAGCCCGGAAGCTGCCAAAACTAAAGCAGCAGAACTTGTGAGCAAAGAAAAATTTGAAGCTGCCCTATCTGATCCATGGATAAAAGAATATTTGAAAACCAGTGTTCAGATATTTGGGCAAACTCTTCAGAGTGGCAAGGGAGGCATCCCTAAAATGATTTACGGTTCGTACTGGGTCATTCCTGAACCGTATAATGCAAATGACCTTGTAAGGATTTTGCAAAAAAATCTCCCTTTACCAAATTCATGATTTTATGGTAAATTTTGTTTAAATAAAAGTATTTCAGAAAGTTATACAAACAAAGATGAGTGGCTAAAAATAAAATCAGATCAGAAAGGAATAAAACAAAATAATATTGAATCAACCATAAACCAGATTAAGTATGAAATACAAAATTGTCATTATTATTTTCCTGATAATTGCCGGAACAGGTTGTAAAGAGACAACTCAGCAAAAACAAATTGTTTATGATCCGACATTTGAATCGCTGGAAAAATCTGATCCTGTACCTGAATGGTTCAAGGATGCAAAATTTGGCATATATTTTCACTGGGGTGTTTATACTGTCCCGGCATTTGCAAACGAATGGTATCCGCGTAATATGTATATCGATGGTTCCAATGAAAACAGACATCATATCAGCACTTACGGAAAACCAACAGAATGGCCCTACAACAATTTTATAACCGGAGCTAAAGACAAAAAAGGAAATTTTGTAAAGTTTGCCCCCAGGTTAAAATCGGAGGGTGGTAGTTTCGATCCTGCTGAATGGGCGCAGTTATTTGCCGATGCAGGTGCAAAATTTGCCGGCCCGGTGGCCGAACACCACGATGGTTTTTCGATGTGGCCAAGCAAAATAAACCCATGGAATGCAAAAGACAAAGGCCCTGAGCTCGACCTGGTCGGGCTGCTGGCCGATGCTATCAGGGCACAAAATATGAAGGTTATTTTGTCGATGCACCACGCTTATAATATCACCGGATTTTACAATGCTGTGCCACCTGCCGATGACCCGGAATTACAGAAACTTTACGGGCAGCAGGGAAAAGAAAAAAATGAAGCATTCTGGTTGGCCAAGCATAAAGAAATAATCGATAATTACAAGCCCGATATTATCTGGCAGGATTTTAACCTACATATAATTTCGCAGCCCGTACTGCTTGATTTTTTATCGTATTATTATAACAAAGCTCAGGACTGGGGTAAGGAAGTTGTTGCCACATATAAAGACGGTCTTAATGAAAAGTGTGCTATTCTTGACTACGAACGTGGCGGTCCTATCGATATAACCGAAAATTACTGGCTTACCGACGATGCTATTAGTTCATCAAGCTGGTGTTACACCGAAGGAATCGGGTATTATTCTAAGAAACAAGTTCTTCATGGGTTCCTCGACAGGATCAGTAAAAATGGAAATTTATTGCTGAATATTTCACCTAAAGCCGATGGATCGATTCCGCAGGAACAAAAAGATGTATTGCTTGCGATGGGCGATTGGCTAAAAAAATACGGCGAGGCTGTTTATGCAACCCGGGCCTGGGAGAAATACGGCGAAGGTCCGACAAAAATGGGAGCGGCTCACGGAGTTTTTATGG
>JAFGBL010000051.1 GCA_016933115.1 Bacteroidales bacterium
AATTATAGCTTCCGCTTTAACGCAGGAAGGTGTTGGAGGGCTGCACCTTTATCATAACGATGGGACAGATACATTCCCGGATGTTTCGGATTTGCTTCCCGAGACAAAAACCGAAATTCATCAAATTGAATTTTTTGATTACAACAACGATGGTGATCTTGATATTTTAACAGCAGACGTGAAGGGAGATGTACATTTATTTCGGAACGACGGCGGAAATTTGAACCATTATGTCGATATGAAACTGGTTGGATTAAGAGCCGGAAGCGCTAAAAACAATCATTTTGGTATCGGAGCTAAAGTTGAAATACGAAGCGGCGATTTATACCAGTGTATGGTTGTTACCAAGCCTGACGTACATTTTGGATTGGGGCAACGCAGCAGGGCCGATGTAATCCGCATTACCTGGACCAACGGTGTGCCACAGAATATTTTTATGCCCGATGTCGACCAGTCCATTATCGAAGCGCAAACGCTTAAGGGATCATGCCCCTTCCTCTATACCTGGGATGGAGAAAAATATGTGTTTGTAAAAGATATTACCTGGAGAAGCGCTCTGGGTATGCCGTTGGGAATTATGGGGGGTGAAACACAATACGGTTTTTCCAATGCATCGGATGATTATATTAAAATCCCGGGCAAATTTCTGAAACCGAAAGATGGGAAATATTCCCTTCAGGTTACATCCGAACTTTGGGAAACAATTTATATGGACAGGTTGGAACTGGTAGCGGTTGACCATAAAGAGTCAACCAATGTATTTGTGCCCGAACAATTTACACCACCACCGTTTCCGGGATTTAAACTGTATCAGACAGATGAAAAAATAGCCCCGGTTTCTGCAACGAATGATAAGGGTGAAGATGTTTTACCCTTTATCCTTGACGATGATGATGTGTACCTCTCTGGTTTTAATCCTGAAAAATACCAGGGACTTACCGAAATGCACAGCCTCACTATTGATCCGGGAGAAGCAGGGAAAAGCAAAAATTTGATTCTGTATATGAAAGGATGGATTTTCCCCACCGATGCCAGTATCAATTTTGCACTTTCTCAGACTGAATCGATAAATTCGTATGCCCCGGTTATTCAGGTGAAAAATATAAAAGGGGAATGGCAGACGGTTATCAATAATCTTGGCTTTCCAATGGGGAAGGATAAAACAGTGATTGCCGACCTGAGTAGCATATTCCTTTCCAGGGACACAAGGGTCAGGATCGTCACCAATATGGAAATTTACTGGGATCAGATTTTCTTTTCAAAAGGGAATTCAGGATCTCCATTGGTTAAAACGTCACTGGAACCGATGTCAGCAGATCTTCATTTCAGGGGATTTTCAAACATGTACCGGAAAGGAGGGCGTTATGGTCCCCACTGGTTTGATTATTATGATGTGGACGAAAACTCGCATTGGCGTGATTTAACCGGGAACTATACACGCTATGGCAATGTTTTATCACTTATAACTGAATCCGACAGCCGTTATGTGATTTCCAATGCCGGTGATGAAATGACCGTTGAATTTGATGCTGGCAGATTGCCTGAACTTCAGGATGGTTGGGTACGCGACTTTTTTATTCGCAGTGTGGGCTGGGTTAAAGATGGCGATTTGAATACAGCCCTGGGAAATAGCGTTGAACCGCTTCCGTTTCACGGGATGAAATCGTATCCCCCGGCTGAAAATGAAAAGTACCCCGATGATCCTGTTTATCAGAAATATCGGAATGAATATAACACACGGGTTGTAAAAGCAGATGAATACCGAAATGCTCTTAAAAATATTACGTACAATGATTCTTCGAAATAAAATCAGATACAGCCTTTTATTATTGATGTTCTTTCCTGTTTTGATTTTGGCTCAAAAAAAAGCCGAAGTATTTGCCGACATAACAAAAAAAGCTGGGATAGATTTTAAATACAATTTTGGCGACCATACCTATGTGAATATCCTTGAAAGCAGTGGTTCGGGTGTAACCATTTTTGATTACAATAACGATGGTTTTATGGATATTTACCTGATGAACGGAACGTACCTTGAAGGAATTTCAAGTCCTGACGGGAAGGTATTTGCCAATACACCCAACGAATTATATAAAAACAATGGCGATGGAACATTTACAGAAGTGGCGAAGGAAGCAGGAGTTGACGATCGGCACTGGAGTATGGCTGCCGGTGCAATCGACCTTGATAAAGACGGATTTGAAGATTTGTTCCTGTTAAATTACGGGCCAAACGTTTTTTATCACAACAATGGCGATGGAACCTTTTCTGAGATTACAGACAAATTAGGGCTTAGTGGACCTGAGAAATTGAATGGATTTACTAAATGGAGCATCGGAGTTTGTTTCTGGGATTATAACCTTGATGGATTACTGGATGCCATGGTCGGGAACTTCCTGTCTTTTGATCCTGATTATATTTCAACCCAAACTCCGGGAATGATGCCCCATCCTTCTGAATATAAAGGGCAGGCTTCTACGCTGTATCAGCAAAAGCCGGACGGTACTTTTAAGGATGTTACGAAAGAGAATAATTTATTCTTCCCTGATTCGAAATGTATGGGATTAACGGTATATGATTATGATGACGATGGCGACCTGGATATATTTCAGGCGAATGATCATCAATTTAATTTTCTGTTCAAAAATGATAATGGGAAATATTTGGAAGTGGGTGTAGCAAGTGGTGTTGCTGCAAACAGTATGGGGAAAGAAACCGGCTCAATGGATGGAACCATTGGAGACATTGATGGCGACGGATTAATCGACATCCTTGTTGGTGACCTTAGGTATGGCGCCCTTTACAGAAACCTTGGAAACGGATTGTTTCAGGATATTACTGAATCAAGCGGGGTTGCTTCGGTATTAACAGCGAAAGGAAGTTGGGGAACTGCCCTGTTTGATTACGACAACGATGGCGACCTGGATATTATATCTGCAAACGGTACTGCTGAAGAGCTTATTCTTCAGTATCAGGTACTTCTTGAAAACGATGGTACCGGAAAATTTAAAGATGTAGGAAAATCACTTAGCTCTTATTTTAATACAAAACGATCGGGCAGAGGATTGGCAATTGTCGATTTTAATAACGATGGAAAACTCGATATTGTAATATCCCATGTCGATTTGGAAGCTGACCCTGTTTTATTAAAGAACAACAGCGATAATGGCAACCATTGGCTCGGTTTAAAATTAAAAGGAAAGAACGGACCGGCAGCAGCAATTGGTGCAAAAGTTACTGTAACCACCGGAGGTAAGAAAAAAGTTTTTGTGAACCAGTGGGCAACGGCTTACCTTTCAAACAACGATCCACGTGTCCATATCGGGCTTGGAAAAGAAAAAGGCATCGATCAAATAGAAGTACATTGGGCAGATGGCAAAAAAGAATTGTTTAAAAAGATTTCAACAGACCGATATCAGATAATTGTTCAGGGTACCGGAATTGAAATGAATTAATAATAAATGTATGGAGTCACCCTGAGCCTGTCGAAGGGTGATTACTAGAGACAGATTCATGGTTCGACAGGCTCACCATGACATTTGCTAAATGAAATTTTATCAATTATGAATCATCAATATGTAAGCAAAGTAATTGACCTCACCCACCCGGAGAAAAATGTTATTTATAACATGACGCATGAAGAAGCAGTGAATGTTGTAAAATCGGGAGATATTGAAGCAGTACGTAAAATCGATGGGCAGTTTTCACTCGTTTCAGTTGAAGGAAAAACAATTCGGATGGCCAGGTCGATAGGCCGCCCGATTCGTTATTTTATTGCCAAAAGGCCGGAGGGACCACAGTTAATTATAGCTGAACGGATTGATATTATTTTTGACTACCTCAAAAAAGAGGGCATGGACAATCAGTTCCATCCTTCGTACACACGAATGGCACCTGCTCATTATATTACAAAAATTGAATTATTGGGCTGCCCCGATCCGAATCCGGAATATTACCGGTTTTTCACACCTTTGAGAAATAAATTTTCTCCCGATAATCCACAACAAATTGGCGAATATTATATCGGGGCTGCTTATAACGAAATCAAAAAATGGCTTAGTCAACGGGCAAAAACAGGGCCGATTGGCGTTTCTTTTTCGGCCGGGATCGATAGCGGGTCGATATTTCTTCTTACCTACCATGCCCTGAAAGAACTGGGTGAAAGCCCCTCGCGATTAAAAGCTTTTACGCTTTCGGTAGATGGCGATGGTGCTGATTTAATGCAGGCTAGAAAATTCCTTGAAAAACTTAACCTTGAAATGTTCCTTGAACCCATTGAGCTGGAATATTCAAAACTGAACTGGAAAGATGCAGTTAAAGTTGTTGAAGATTATAAACCGCTTGATATTGAATGTGCAACCATGAATCTGGCCTTGCTTCAGGGAATAAGGGAAAAATATCCGGATTGGAAATTTATACTTGACGGGGACGGTGGCGATGAAAATCTAAAAGACTACCCGATTGAAGAAAATCCGGAACTGACAATACGCAGTGTCCTGAATAACCTGATGTTGTACCACGAAGGCTGGGGTGTAGAATCCATCAAACACTCTTTAACCTACTCCGGAGGGTTGAGCCGTGGTTTTATGCGTACTTATTCACCGGCCGATTTACTCGGATTTGAAGGTTTCAGCCCTTTTACCCTTCCTAACGTTATTGAAATTTCAGAAGGCATTCCGTACATAAAAATGACAGACTGGGATCACAAAAAACTGTATGACCTCAAGGGGCAAATTGTATATCACGGAGTAAAAGCAATAACCGGTATGGAAATGCCAATATTTGAAAAAAGACGTTTCCAGCATGGAGCAGCCTCAAAAGCAACCTTTAAAAGCCTTTTCCCGGAAAGTGAAAAAGCTTACAGGAAAGAGTTTTTATCCATTTATGAATAAACACGAAGAATATCAAATTTCCGATAACTGGATCATTTCAAAACGTGGGAGGAAAAATTCTGTAAATTCTGAAAAACCGTATGCTTTTCTGGTGGAAAAAGAACGAACTTTTTCCGGAGAAATTGAAGATACATCGGTAATTTTTTTAACAAACAAGGAATGCCCATACCATTGCCTGATGTGCGACCTGTGGAAAAACACTACCGACAAACCGGTTCCTGTGGGTGCTATTCCTACCCAGATCGAATGGGCATTAAAACAAATGCCGCAGGTAAAACACCTGAAATTATACAACAGCGGAAGTTTTTTTGACGAAGGTGCCATTCCTGTAGAAGATTATCCCCGGATTGCTGACCTGGTTAAAAATTTTGAAACAGTTATTGTTGAAAGCCATGAAAAGCTGATTGAAAATAAATGCCTTGAATTCAGGGATATGTTAAAACCGGAACTGGAGGTGGCGATAGGATTGGAAACTGCAAATCCTGAAATTCTGCAAAAGTTGAATAAAAAAACAACCCTCTTCAATTTTGAAGAATCCATTCAGTTTCTTACCAAACATAGAATCCGGTCAAGGGCGTTTATGCTATTTCCGCTTCCGTTTCTATCGGAATCCAAAAATTTGTATTGGGCGAAAAAAACGATCGATTATGCCTTTTCTGTTGGTGTTGGTACCTGTGTGGTAATTCCTACAAGGACAGGTAACGGTGCAATGAATGTCCTTTTGAAAAATGGAGATTTCAGGTTGCCTGATATTTCTTTCCTGGAAAAAATTCATGAATATGGAATTGGTTTAAATGCGGGTAATATTTTTGTGGATGTTTGGGATTTGGATAAATTGCCGGGGTGTCAAAAATGTAAAGATCAAAGGATTAGTCGCCTGAATTTTATGAATCTGAATCAGCAGATTGGGGAACGGATTGAATGTGAATGTAATTTTTAATATCCAGGCTGTATCCCGATTAATGTTTCATCATTTAAGACCATATAAATACTTAAACGGTCTATTGTTAGTTTTGTCAGTTTAAAAATTTAGGGATAATTATTTTATCTTAGCTCCTAATTTTAAATTGTTGTGATGAACAAATTTTTGTATCTGTTAGTCTGTTTTTTTTTCTTTTTCAGCTGTATCCGGGAAAAAACTCAGGAAAATACTTCTGTAAAAGATGTTGAATCCCTGAAGTTATTTACCAAATTTACCACTAAAGAGACAGGGATAACCTTTAAAAACCAAATCCAGGAATATACATTTTTGAATTTTCTCACTTATGAATATTTATACAATGGCAGTGGTGTTTCTGTTGGTGACCTGAATGGTGACGGCTTAGCAGATATATTTTTTATTTCCACTCTTGGCGAAAATGAACTGTACCTGAATTCCGGCAATATGAAATTCAGGAATATTACAAAAGAATCAAAAATTAACGGAAACAAACAAACATATGGATTTACCACGGGATCGACAATGGTTGATATTAATTCCGATGGGAAATTGGATATTTATGTTTGTAAGTCCGGCAGGTTGAATGACCCGGATATGCGAAGGAATGAATTGTATATAAATCAGGGAGCCGATAAAAACGGAGTCCCGGTTTTTAAAGAAGATGCAGCCCGTTACCAATTAGACCTTCCGCACCAGTCAACCCAGGCAGCATTTTTTGATTATGACAAAGATGGTGATTTAGATATGTTTTTAATAAATCATGGAACAGATTCAGCATATCCTATTGAAGACATTCCTGAACTGTTAAAAACGCCTTCGGTTTATCAGAGTGAAAGGTTGTTCAGAAATGATAACGGGAAATTTACAGATGTCAGCGAAGCAACCGGAATAATAGGGAATGGTATTAGTTTTGGATTAGGTATTGCTATTGGCGATTTAAATAATGATGGATGGCCGGATATTCTTACCGGGCAGGATTATCTGGAAAAGGACCACCTCTATTTGAATCAAAAAGACGGAATTTTTAAGGATGTAATCACTCAATCTACCAGGCATATTCCAAGTTCTTCCATGGGTAATGATATTGCTGATTTTAATAATGACGGAATTTTGGATTTTATGGGCCTTGATATGATCTCTGATAATGACTATGTTAATAAAAACAGCATGACCAGTTTGAGCCCAGAATATTTTTATCAGGTAATAGGAAATGGCTTATACTATCAATATACGATAAATACACTTCAGCTAAATAATGGAAATTTTGGAAATAACAATATACCCGTATTTTCTGATATAGCGCAGCTTGCCGGAGTTCCCGGTACAGATTGGAGCTGGGGCCCTTTGTTTTTTGATATGGATAATGACGGGTACAAGGATTTATTTGTGTCCAATGGGATTAAACGCGATTTTATAAATAATGATTATCTTGATTATAAGAATATCAGGCTGACTCAATATCTTCACGACTTTGAAACATCAAAAGACCGTGAAAAACTTTTACAGGATTGTATTAACGACCTGATGGTCCGGATGCCGGGAAGGTTTAAAACCAATGCATTTTTTAGAAATAACGGGGACTTAACGTTTACAAAAGAAAATACAAACTGGGACATTGAAGCATTAACGAGTTCCAATGGTGCAGCATTTGCCGATTTAGATAATGATGGTGATCTGGATATTATTACCAATAATATTGATGATAATGCCTTCATCTACCGTAATAATACTACCGAATTGAATGTTGGCAATAACTTTATCCAGTTTCAATTGCAGGGGCCAAAACAAAATCCGGATGGTATCGGCAC
>JAFGBL010000052.1 GCA_016933115.1 Bacteroidales bacterium
TGAACAATGGGGCTGCATCCTCCCATTTAATTCCCTGTAAGGCGACGAAATAATTCATATAGGGTTTAAAACAAAATGATTTGCCGGCCCTGTCGATCACTGTAAATCCATCATCCTTCAATTCAAAATTTGAAAATTTGGGATTCATTTTCATCTTACCTTTCAGTGCTGCGAACCACTCGCTCCTCTTGTGTTCATTTTCATAGGAGAAAACAAAAATTAAATTGCCATCTCTTTTCGCCGCCGCAGCTTCAGTAAAGCCTGTAACACTGCCACTACCGAAATTGAAAACATTTCCTAATGCAATCAACCCCTGAACATATTTGATGCTTTTTTGGTCTGTACTTCCAAAATCTACAGCTTTAACAATTTTGGGAACCGATCCATCGCTTTTTAATTTTGATACCACACCCTTTGCAAACAACTGCAATGTATCTTTAATCGCAGGGCTTTTATGCGTTGCAGTGCACCGTAAGAAGTAGTTTGACTTCCAAACGTCAATATAATAATCATATTGGAACGATATGTCCCCTATTTCCAAAAGATCGCCACCCGTTGATGAATTAACAGTAAAAATCCCAAATGCAGAAATATCATCTTCCATTTCATAAATTTCAATTCTGATATTGTTTCCGCTGTTGTTGGCATATTTACAACCGACGACCTGCCTGAAACCGTATTCAAAGTAAATGTCGGCTCCACCGTTGATGTGGCTGAAAAGGTCGTCTCCCTGATAAATTTCAGGGGATTCCTGCAAATTCCAACCGGGTATGTCATTTTGTTCCGGCAAATACATATTCAGATCCTTGTAGTCCTGACTAATTACCTGAAATGTAAAACTGGAAATGAAGAAAACCAATATGAGTTTTAAATTCATTTTAAACTGTTTCATGAACAATATTTAATTTACTGTAATCCATATTTCCTAAACCTATGTCATGGGCCTTTTGGGTGGTCAGGATTTCATCCGGTGAATAGCCAAGATACGTTCCACTTAGAGCATCCAGGGCAACGACATCGGTTCCGGCAATAATTTTATTATGTTTTACTAGTGTTCCAGGTCCCGATGGCCCGTTATCAATGATAAATTCCGTTGCATCAATAATGCAAAGATCGGTTTTCCGAAGCAGGTGCTGATCGGCAATGCACTGGGCAAGGTATTCGGGGTCATTCCGTTTTCCCGAACCGAGGTGAAAGGTAACATTGGCTTTACGGGTGCTGACTCCCATAATGTTTTTAAGTGCCCCGGTAAGCAGCGTAGTTGCATGATGTTTAGATATGGGGATATTGATAAATACATCGCATTCGAGCCATTTTTTAACTACTTCGGTTTCCTTCAGTGAAATTGCACCTGCTATATTTTCAACTTTGACAAAATCCCGATCATTAAATTCCGCCGGGAAAATATTCTGTTCCACTTGCAGCAGAGAACCAATCAACGATTTATATTTTTCATAATGTTTACTTCGTTCCCAGTATTCTTCTTTCACCACCTGCAGGCAGGTAATTTCTGAAGCGCTGCATTCTTCTATCATTTTCAGGGCAGCTATTGGAATGTCCTGGTTCACATAGGCACCCGGAACATCAAAATCGGAATTGATCAGCAGCCCTACCTTTGAACCTTCGGGAACGAATTTTTTCATACCACCGATCAGGTCAATAGCAAGGATGGTGTTCTCAAAATAATTCTTACCTTCCACAACTCCGATATCAGCCGGTGTTGTAAATAAACTGCAGGACGAAAGCCCCGGTATTACCGAAGAACCGGCAATTATTGTGCTTAGAGCTCCTGTTTGTTTGACAAATTTTCGGCGATTCATTTTGTTTGACATAAAACCTATTGTTTTGAATTTTTATCAAAATTATGGATTTAAATAAATTGAAGTAAATAAAAAAAATCAATCCAGGAAAGGGTAATCTATGTATCCTTTTGCTCCTCCGTGGTAAAATGTATTTTTATCCCAATCGTTCAGAGGCGCCTGTAATGTAAATCGTTCAGCAAGGTCGGGGTTGGAAATGAAAAGTTTACCGAATGCCACCAGGTCAGCATGTCCATCCATAATAATCCTATTTCCGGTTTCAAAGTCATATCCGACATTGGTAATAAGCCTCCCATGATAAATCTTCCTGAAAAAAGGCGTCACCTCACCATCCTGCAGGTAATGCCTGTATTTCTCCGTGGGTTCAAGGGCTGTGTAAACTTCCATTAGGTGAAGATAGGCTAATTCAAACTGGTTTAACTGGCCGATCAAATATTCGTAAAGCCTGACTGGATTTGAGTCGAACATATCTTTGGTTATCCCACTTGGCGACAACCGGATACCGACTTTATTTGATCCTATGGCTTTGCAGCAGGCATCAGTTACTTCAAAGGCAAATCGGCAACGATTCTCTATCGAACCTCCATAACTATCTGTCCTTTGGTTGCTTCCATCCTGTAAAAATTGCTCAATCAGGTAGCCGTTTGCCCCATGGATTTCAACACCATCAAATCCTGCTTCCATTGCGCGAATAGATGCGCTTTCATAGTCCTTTACAATTCCTGGGATTTCATCGATTTCCAATGCCCTGGGTTCGACCATTTCACGATGACCTTCCGGAGTACTAATGATGCCTTTTGCCCTGATCGCTGAAGCAGATACAGGCAAATTGCCGCCCGGTTGATTCAATGGATGGGAAACCCTTCCCACATGCCATAGCTGGAGGAAGATCAATCCGCCTTTATCATGAACTGCTTGGGTTATCGGCTTCCAGCCATTTAACTGTTCGCCGGTAAATATTCCCGGACTGTTGGGGTATCCAACCGCCTGCCGCGAAATATTGGTTGCCTCTGCAATGATTAGTCCGGCCGAAGCCCTTTGTTCGTAGTAGATCCGCATGATATCGGTCGGGACGTGATCAGCGGTGGCCCGCCTCCTCGTCAAGGGAGCCATTGCAATCCTGCTTTTCAACCTGTAATTTCCAATCTGAACAGGCCAAAGAAGAGGTAGTTTTTTATTCATTTCACGATAAGCCAAATGTCCCAGTTTACAGAGATTCAAACCTTCCTATATATGCTGCAAAGAAATGAAAATTATTTTATCTTTGTCTGGCAATTAGAATTGATCCAAATAATCACAATTAACCATTTTTAAGAACTGATAATTGAACAAAATAGAGATTAATTTATTTAAATTGTAGAATTAAATTAGTAGTACTATGCCCCATTATCATAAATTAGGTAATATACCGTCGAAGCGACATATTCAATTTCGAAAACCAAACGGTGATCTCTATGCTGAACAGTTGGTTTCTACCGAAGGGTTTTCTGATCTGTATTCACTTACCTACCACTGTTACCCTCCCACCCTTGTTCAATCCATCGATCGACCTTTTTCGGTTGAGCCAAAGGTGGCCATTGAAAAAAATCTTCAACACAGGAGTTTTTTTGGGTTCAATATTCAGCCTAAAGATGATTACCTCGAAAGCCGGGTACCTGTTTTGGTTAACAATGATCTTCACATTAGCCTGGCAGCACCAAAAAAATCGATGAATGATTATTTTTTCAAGAATTCAGGTGCACACGAAATGATTTTTGTTCACAAAGGCAATGGAATTTTAAAATCCATGTATGGAAATTTAGAATTTAAATACGGTGATCACCTGATCATTCCCAGGGGCATTATTTATAACCTGGAATTTAACAATGAGGACAATCGGCTTTTTATTGTTGAATCTTTTACACCGTTCAGGTTTCCTAAACGTTACGTGAACCGCGCAGGGCAATTGCTTGAAAACGCTCCGTTTTATGAACGCGATATCCGCAAACCCGAAAACCTGGAAACACATGATGAAAAGGGTGATTTTCTTGTAAAGATAAAGAGAGATAACATGATCTTTCCCTATCATTATGCATCTCATCCGTTTGATGTGATCGGTTGGGATGGATTTCACTACCCGTATGCGCTATCGATCCACGAATTTGAGCCGATTACGGGAAGGGTTCATCAACCGCCTCCGGTACACCAGACATTTGAGGCCAACAACTTTGTTACCTGTGCGTTTGTCCCGAGGTTATATGACTATCACCCGCAATCCATACCGGCACCTTATAATCACAGCAATGTCGATTCGGATGAGGTATTGTATTATGTTGATGGTGATTTCATGAGCCGTAAACATGTTGAAAAAGGAATGATCACCTTGCACCCTATCGGAATTCCGCACGGGCCTCACCCGGGTACGGTTGAAAAAAGTATCGGGCAAAAGGAAACAAAGGAACTGGCAGTGATGGTGGATACTTTTTTCCCACTTAAAATAACTGAGGATGCCCTGAAAATTGAGGATAAAAGCTACTTTAAATCGTGGGTGGAGTAGAACTTTGTTATTTGGTTAGTTGTAAATCGTTAAAATTATAAAAATTCAAATAAAATGAAAGAAGATTTCCTGCCATTAAACGGAACCGACTTTGTCGAATTTTACGTTGGCAATGCCAAGCAGGCTGCCTATTATTACCAAACAGCATTTGGTTTTCAACCGCTTGCCTACAGGGGGCTTGAAACCGGCGATAGGGAAAAAACCTCCTATGTGCTCCGGCAGGGAAAAGTAACTTTCGTTTTTACAACTGCTTTGATCCCTGATTCGGAAATAGCCGAGCATTGCAAAAAACACGGCGACGGAGTCAAGTTCGTTGCCCTGTGGGTGGATGATGCTACCAAATCATTTGAGGAAACGACAAAGCGGGGTGGCAAACCTTTTATGGAACCAAAGAAACTGACCGATAAAAATGGTGAGGCGGTTATTTCGGGTATTCATACTTATGGCGAAACCGTACATTTATTCGTTGAGCGAAAAAATTACAACGGGATTTTTCTTCCTGGTTTCAAGGCATGGAATCCCGGGTACAAAACTGAAGAAATCGGCTTTAAATATGTCGATCACATGGTCGGAAATGTAGATTGGGGACAAATGAACACCTGGGCAAAATTTTACCAGGAAGTGATGGGTTTTGATCAACTGATCTCCTTTGATGACAAGGATATTTCAACTGAATATTCTGCCTTGATGAGCAAGGTGATGTCGAATAGCAATATGCGGATCAAATTCCCGATCAACGAACCGGCAGAAGGGAAGAAAAAATCGCAGATTGAAGAATATATTGATTTCTATCGTGGCGCAGGTGTACAACATGTGGCACTGGCTACCGATAATATTATTTACACGGTTGCAGAGCTGAGGCGCAGGGGAGTTGAATTCCTGCATGTACCTGAGATTTATTACGATACAGTGCACAAGCGTGTGGGTGAAATTGATGAAGATATGGAGAAACTGAAGAGCCTTAATATCCTCATCGACCGGGATGAAGAAGGATACCTCCTTCAGATTTTTACCAAACCTGTTGAGGACCGGCCAACCGTTTTTTACGAAATTATCCAGCGTAAGGGTGCAAGGTCATTCGGAAAAGGTAATTTCAAGGCATTGTTCGAATCCATTGAGAGGGAGCAGGAAAGCCGGGGAACATTATAATCTGCAGGTTTTCAAATTCTGAAAACGAAATTGTAATAAAATACATGAAGATGATCATAGCCAATAATCCTGAATTGGAATCGTGGATCGATGTACCTGCCGGAAGTGATTTTCCCATTCAAAACATACCGTTTGGTGTGATCCGAAAAAGCAATGGAAAAATCAGGTGTGCCTCCCGGATCGGGAATTATACCATCGACCTGTATGCACTGGCCAAAAATGGCTATATGGATGGGACAGGCATTAAAGACCGGAAAGTTTTCAGGAAAGATAAATTGAATGATTTTATTGCCGGGGGAAAGCCGGTTTGGAAAGCAGTAAGGCAGAGAATTTCCGAATTGTTTGAAAAAAACAATCCCCATATCCGCGACAATGCTGAAGATAAAGCTAAAATCCTGAACCATATCAATGACGTTGAGATGTTGATGCCTGTTGAAGTTGGAGATTACACCGACTTTTATTCGAGCATAGAGCATGCTACCAATGTCGGTAAAATGTTTCGTGATCCAGAAAACGCCCTGTTGCCTAACTGGAGACATTTGCCTGTCGGTTATCATGGTCGCTCATCATCGATCGTGATTTCCGGGACAAACATTCATCGCCCCAAAGGCCAAACCATAGCCAATGATTCGGAATTGCCCTCATTCGGGCCAAGCAAGCTATTTGATTTCGAACTGGAAATGGCCTTTATTACAGGACGAAAAAGCGAACTCGGAGACAACGTACCGGTTAATGAAGCGGAAGATTATATTTTTGGATTGGTACTTTTCAACGACCTTTCGGCAAGGGACATTCAGAAATGGGAATACGTTCCATTGGGCCCGTTCCTGGCAAAAAATTTCGGATCCGTCATTTCTCCCTGGATCGTCACATTGGATGCCCTGGAACCATTCCGGGTAAAGGGACCCATTCAGGAGCCAAAAGTACTTCCCTACCTGCAATCGGAAGGAAATAGAAATTTTGATATTCAACTGGAGGTTCTCATTCAACCCGAAAATGCAAAGGAATCCAGGGTATGTCTTTCCAATTTCAAATATATGTACTGGAATATTTGCCAACAATTGGCGCATCAAACCGTTAATGGGTGCAATATAAACGTTGGAGATATGTATGCTTCAGGAACCATCAGCGGTACTGCCCCTGATTCTTTCGGATCGATGCTGGAAATCAGTTGGGGAGGTTCAAAAAGTATTCAGTTAACCGATGGCTCGGAAAGGAAATTCGTCCAGGACGGTGATACAATCATCATGCGTGGATGGGCTGAAAAAGATGGCGTGCGAATCGGTTTTGGCGAATGCAGGACAAAGGTTTTGCCTGCCAAATAAAAGATGTTAAACTTAAGCCTAAACAATAGATGTTGAAAATTGATCCAAAAAATACACCGGTTCCAAAGGTTCACCGAGCAATGCTTGGGGCAGTGGCTCCCAGGCCGATTGCTTTTGCAAGTACGATTGACCCGGATGGAAATCCCAATTTATCTCCTTTCAGCTTTTTCAATGCGTTCGGTGCAAACCCCCCGACATTGATATTTTCTCCTTCGCGACGGGGACGTGATAACACCACCAAACACACCTACGAAAACCTTAAGGAAGTTCCTGAAGTGGTCATCAATGTTGTCAATTTTAAAATTGTTGAACAGATGAACCTGGCCAGCACCGACTTTCCCAGGGGAATCAATGAATTTGCCAAATCAGGTCTTACACCGGTAAAATCCGAATTGATCAAACCTTTCCGGGTGAAGGAATCCCCGGTCCAGTTTGAGTGCAAGGTCAATCAGATCATTGAAATGGGAGATCAGGGTGGGGCCGGAAACCTGATAATTTGTGAAATTTTATTGATCCATATTGACGAATCAGTACTGGATGAAAAGGGAATTATCGTTCCGCAAAAAATTGACCTGGTTGGCCGGATGGGTGGAGATTATTATTGCCGGGCATCGGGTGAGTCCATTTTCGAAGTTAAAAAACCCCATGCAACGGTTGGAATAGGTATCGACCAGTTACCTGATAAGATCAAATTTTCGAAATACCTTACAGGCAATGAGCTTGGTAAATTGGGTAATATTGAAGCACTTCCTACGGGTGATGAAGTTAAAAAATTTATCGGCCAGCCCAATTATGCCGGTGGATACAACATGAATAACAATGAAAAGGAAAAAATGGTGTTTGTCCAGGCCAAACGATTGATTGCAGAAAATAATATCCAGGATGCAGTGAAACTGTTGATGGGACTGTTATAATTTCATTGCATTTTCCTCTAAAGGTTTTTTAATAAGCAACAATCCATTCTCAATTAAATTTTTCAGTGCTGGATTTCGTTCCTTTTTATCGTTCAGGTATTGTCTAATCCTATCTCCCAGGTCATTTCCAGTGCCTGTAAGTTCCTGGATTTCCATAGGAAGCAACCACTCTTCCGGGTATTCATTAATAACAACCTTGAAAATTTTATCGAGGTCAGCTTCTTCCCTTCCGTTCTCACGTTGTTCTCTCACCTGTTGATACAATTGATGCAGGATTTTTGCCTTTTCATTATGAACGATCTTATGTGTCTTCTCATCCGGTGGGATGAAAGAGTATCCGAAAGCATCGGGATCGGCAGGGCCGGTATAGGCTGAAATTATCTTTTCTCCTACTGCCATATCAAAAACACCCCATGCAGGTTCAAACAATACCTGATCACGGAAAGTGACCCTGCAATTGTCGAAGGTCAATAGCAACAATCTTCCATCCTTCCGGGTTTTACCCCTCAGCTTACCTTCAACACGAACTCCTGAATAAAATTCCAATGTTCCTGGTTTTCCTTCCTCTAATCCAATATTGCTTAAGTCTGAATCGCTGAAAATTTCCAAAGGTTTGTTCTGGTTTACCAGTAAGCCGGCCGGGGAACCGAAACCTTCGGCATGATAATCTTTTCCATGACCGGGAAGCTGTTTGTTTTTAAACGCAAGGCTGGTTGGTCCGGTGGTCTTAATATAGGCAGGTTTATCATTCGATGCTATTACATAGTTAAATGTTCCGGAAACCTGCAACCCTGAACTGTATACCACAGTGGCAGTATTACCTGAACCGATAGCTTGTTTTAAGGCATACAATCCTCCGCGTCGCACTGCCATCTGGCATGCAAAATTGTCCAGTACCTCGTTCAGGTGAATAAAGTCAGGTGTAACAAACAACTGAGGCTGGCGGGTGGTAATATCAAAAGTTACATTGGCCGCATCAACGGTATAAGGTAGTTTTTTTACATTGGGTTGAAAGGAAGAATAACTTTCACCGATTGAAGACAACAAACCGGCACCATAAATTTTCGGATTCTTCAAATCACCAATTAACCCGTATTCCACTGTCCACCAATGGAGGTTCCTGATGAGCGACATTTCTGACAATGTCGTGTTTTTCCTGTCCAATATCTCCAGTTCATGCTCAGCTATTTTGATCTCTTCGGTTGTTGAATACGGATCGGCTTTTAATATGGATAAATGTCTGACCGCGTTGTACACTTCATAATCGAGTGCCGAAGAAAAGGCCCTGGAGCCGATTTCGCCAAACAGCCTTAAATAATCGGCATATTCAATGTCGGCAATGATGGGAGCATGACCGGCAGCTTCATGAATGATATCGGGAGCGGGTGTATATTCGATTTGGTCAACAGGGCGGATATCTGCCGCAATCACCAAAACATTGTAGGCCTGGAATTCCATGAAAGCAGAAGGTGGAATAAACCCGTCAACAGCAACGGCTGCCCAGCCAATTTCCTTTAAAATCCGATTCATTCCGTACATATGCGGAATACTTTCGATGCTGACGCCGGTTTTCTTTAAACCCTCAAGATAGGAATGATGAGCTACTTTAGGTAGATAACGCACATTCTGGCGCATCACATACCGCCAAACCGCATGATCCTGAGGCGTATATTCGTTATAAGGCTGATCAATGACCAGATTGAGCAGGTGTTTGGGCAATTTGACAAGGATTTCATTCAATTCCATAGCACATTGGTTATTGATATGCACAAATTTATATATTTTAATCCAATTTAGAATACTTTTAAATAATAAATTATTATTCTGTACATGCGCCTTATTAATTAACATTCCATTTCGTACTTTTGTTGAAGAAATACCGGCTATGGACTATAAAAAACTTAAACTCATAAAGGACGATCCCTGGCTCGAACCCAGTGAGCAAGATGTATTGGATCGTTTTAACAGGTATCGTGAACGGCTAAAAACCATTGAATCCGATTTTGAAAGCCTTGAGAAATTTGCCAATGGTTATAATTACTTTGGCATCAATTACGATGAAAAACAAAAAGGCTGGTTTTACCGAGAGTGGGCACCAGCCGCCAACGCACTATACCTGTCAGGCGATTTCAATGAATGGAATCCGGAGGAATTTCCGATGAAAAAGAATGAGTTTGGGATTTGGGAAATATTCCTTGAAGAAAAGAAGTTTAAGAAGTCGTTTAAAAAAGGTACCAAAGTCAAGGTGGTGGTCGATTCGATGATGGGAAGGCAATTTCGGATACCTGCCTATATCCGCAGGGCTGTTCAGGATGAGGATACCAAGAATTTTTCAGGCCAGGTATGGATTGATGATCGATTTGACTGGTCGGATGACAAATTCAAACTAAAAAAAAACCAGGAACTTTTCATTTATGAATCCCATGTTGGTATGGCACAGGAAAAGGAAGGGATCGGCACGTACAATGAGTTTACCGACAATATTTTACCCCGTATTAAAAAAGCCGGTTATAATACTATTCAACTCATGGCCATTCAGGAGCATCCATATTATGGATCGTTCGGGTATCACGTTTCCAGTTTTTTTGCGCCTTCCTCGCGGTTTGGCACCCCGGAAGAGCTGAAAAATCTTATTAAAACTGCACATCAAATGGGTATAGCAGTGATCCTGGACGTGGTACACTCGCATACCGTTAAAAATACGGTAGAAGGAATAAATCAATTGGATGGTTCCGATTCCCTCTATTTTCATCCGGGATCACGGGGTGAGCACCCTCAGTGGGATTCCAAGTTATTTGATTATGGTAAAACGGAAGTTCTTCGTTTTTTACTTTCAAACCTTAAATACTGGCTAGAAGAATTTCATTTCGACGGATTCAGGTTCGATGGTGTGGGTTCTATGATGTATTACCACCATGGCAATGAGCCCATCGACAGTCGTGAAAAATATTTCCGCCAGGGTGTTGAGTGGGATGCCATAACATATTTGCAGCTTGCCAACCATTTGATCCACACCCTTAAGCCAAATGCCGTTTCCATAGCCGAAGATGTGACCGGAATGCCCGGCCTCACCTTCCCTGTTGAAGATGGTGGGCTTGGGTTTGATTACCGTCTGGGCATGGGTATTCCAGATTTCTGGATCAAACTTTTGAAGGAATACCGCGATGAAGATTGGGATATCCATTTTATATGGCGGGTTTTGAACGACCGGTTGCCCCATGTAAAGACGGTGGCTTATGCCGAGTCGCACGACCAGGCGTTGGTGGGTGATAAAACACTGGCCTTTTGGCTGATGGATAAGGAGATGTACTGGCATATGCAAAAGGACGACCCTGACATGGTGATCGACAGGGGCTTGGCTTTGCATAAAATGATCAGGCTGTTTACCATTTCCCTGGGAGGCAATGCCTGGATGAATTTTATGGGCAATGAGTTCGGACATCCTGAATGGATCGATTTTCCGCGAGAAGGCAACAATTGGAGCTATAAGTATTGCCGACGGCAATGGTCGCTGGTCGACAACCCTCTTCTGAAATACCAGTATTTAGCCGCGTTCGATAGGGAAATGGTCAAAGTGATAAAAAAGCATAAGATCATGTCATCGCTGTATGGCAACCAACTGAATATGGATGAATGGAACAAAACCATTATCTTCGAACGGAATCACCTGGTGTTTGTATTCAACTTTCATATAAACCATTCCATCGAAGGATATGAGTTCCGGGTTCCGGAACCGGGAAAATACAAGATCATTTTAAACAGCGATAGTGCCAAATTTGGCGGCCACAACAGGATTGACGATTCAATTGACTACTTCACCTATCAAAAGGAGAACGATCCTTCACATTACCTGAAGATTTACAATACCAACCGTACGGCGCTGGTTTTGGAAAAGAAAATTTAAATCATTTCAACCTGTTGGTTGCAAAGGCACTTGGCCGGGGCTGACCTGACAGATACTGTTTATTTCAATGATCACAATTTCCCCAAGCTATTCGGGATTTCAAATCCCGAATTAATATAAAATGGACTTGAAATCCATAACCATTGGCTTTCGTATTGAAAATCCGAAAGAGCATGGTAAACATGGAATTAAAAAAAACATATTGAATTCATAGGTAATTTAATTGTTTTTGCCCTCAAATAAATTTATCTAAATTTGCCCTCATTCAAAATTTTAAACCTTGATTAAGCCCGGGGAAAAAACACGGTTTTTTTTAATAAATTTCCTAAAAGGATTGGTTTGGCTGGCCGTTCTGGTGATCCTTTTTATCGTATTCAGAAATTATGTCAATATTGATTTTGAAGCCTGGCTAGGCCCGTTGATTAATAATATTTTCCTTATGCTGGGAATCTATTCCCTGTCGGAATTGATTTTTGGGATCATCCCTCCGGAATTATTCATGATTTGGGCATTGCGTTTCGGAAGTATCGAGCAGTACATTTTCTACATTCTTATTTTTACGTTAATATCCTACCTCGCCGGGTTGCTGGGATTTCTATTTGGCAGTTACCTCAATAAAACGGTGCTTTTCCGCTACATCCGACGCAGATACCTTGGTAAATACCATAGTTTGCTCCAGAAATTCGGTGTTTTTCTCATCCTTGTTGCCGCGCTGACTCCCCTGCCCTATTCTGCCATCAGTATGCTGGTCGGTTCACTTCATTATCCCATCAGAAAATACATGCTTTGGGCTTTATCACGTTTTGTCCGCTATGCGGTATATGCTTTGATTATCTGGGAGGCCGGTTTGTTGGGTTAGTTGATGGTTATTGGTGAATCGTTAATTATCTGGGGTCTGGGATTCCAACTTATTCCCACTTTAACAGATTTAACCACTTCAACCAATAAACCCGATGATTTTTCGATTTAAATTATTCAACTGAACTTGGGTGAACAGGGTTTAAAACAAACTACCCGTATTCATCCGATGACTTACCTTTCCCGGGGCTGTAATAAAATCATCGGATGAATTGATATTTTCTATCTCATGAATTTAAAATCCTTACCGATGTATCTTGCCGAGGTACCCAATTGTTCTTCAATCCGGAGCAATTGGTTATACTTGGCAATTCGGTCGGAACGGCTGGCTGATCCGGTTTTGATCAGGCCAGTATTCAGGGCTACTGCCAGATCAGCAATCGTAGTGTCTTCCGTTTCACCTGAACGGTGGCTGATTACCGAAGAATAGGCATTTTGAGTTGCCATATTCACAGCATTGATGGTTTCGGTGAGTGTTCCGATCTGGTTCACCTTAATAAGTATAGAATTGGCAACTCCCATATCAATACCTTTTTTCAGCCTTTCGGTATTTGTGACAAAAATGTCGTCACCTACAAGTTGAATGGTTTTACCCAGCTTATCCGTCATTAATTTCCATCCATCCCAGTCATCTTCGGCCATACCGTCTTCAATGGAAACTATGGGATATTTTTTTACCCAATCGGCCCAAAAGTCAACCATTTGGGCAGGATTCAGCTTTTCGCCTGTTGACCATTTTAGATGATACACATTTTCTTCAGGAATAAAATACTCAGAAGATGCCGGGTCAAGGGCAATGCAAACATCCTCACCCGGTTTATATCCTGCTTTTTCAATGGCTTCCAGCACCACTTTGATGGCTTCTTCGTTCGACTTGAGGTTCGGGGCAAATCCACCCTCATCACCTACATTCGTCGAATGATTTTGTTTTTTCAAAACCGCCTTCAGGTTGTGGAATACTTCTGCGCCCATTCGTAAGGCCTGGTTAAAATTGGTGGCTCCAACCGGCATGATCATAAATTCCTGGAAATCGATGCTGTTGTCGGCGTGTGATCCGCCATTTAGGATGTTCATCATGGGGATGGGAAGCGTATTGGCATTGACACCTCCAACATACCTGAAAAGTGCCTGATCGGTTGTAAGAGCCGCAGCTTTGGCTACGGCCAGTGAAACACCGAGGATGGCATTGGCCCCCAAATTGGCTTTATTGGGCGTTCCGTCAATCTCAATCATTCTGGCATCAATCTCCCCCTGATCCATGATAAAAAATCCCTGTAATTCTTCGTTCAGTATATTATTTACATTGTGAATCGCTTTTTCAACACCCTTGCCCAGGTATACTTTTTTATCTCCGTCACGCAGTTCGACGGCTTCATGAACACCCGTTGAGGCACCTGAAGGCACCGCGGCCCTGGCCACAATACCGGCGTCGGTCATTACGTCCACTTCAATGGTCGGATTTCCTCTGGAATCAAGAATCTGACGTGCATGTATATTCAATATTGTACTCATAATTCTTTCGTTTATTATATGGTTAAAATTTTTGCCGAAAATACAAAAAAAGGATAAAGCATCGGCTTTATCCCTTCCAAGAAAATTGATTAATCAATTCACTTATTTTGATTCACTTTTGGTATTGTCTTTATTATCTTTAGAATCATCCCCATCATCTTTAGCTTCTACTTCCCCGGTTGTTTCGGCTTTAGGTTCTTCCTTTTCTTCAACATTAGTTTCAACTTTCTGCTCAGCTTTAAGCTCTTCCTTCTCTTCTATCTTTTCCTCAACCACGGCTTCAGCCTTTTCCTCAGCTTTAGCTTCAACAATTGGTTCGGTTTTATCTTCGGCAACAGCTTCTGTTGTTTCAGCAGCTTTTACTTCATCTTTAACCTCTTCCGTTTTCGGTTTGGTTGCAGTTTCTTCTGTTTTTACAGTGGTTCCGGTTGCTGCGGCTGCAGTGGCTTCGGTTTTCTTTTTGCTACTCCTTCGTCTGCCGCGTGTCGATTTTCCCTTGCCCTCTTTTTCTGCAAGCAGGTTTTCATTGAAATCCACCAGCTCCATCATACACATTTCAGCATTGTCGCCGAGTCTGGCACCTGTTTTAATAATTCGGGTATACCCTCCCGGTCTTTCAGCTACTTTTACCGAAACTTCGCGGAATAATTCCGTAACCGCATCTTTACTCTGCAAATAGCTGAAAACGACCCTTCTTGAGTGTGTCGTATCATCCTTCGATTTGGTGATCAGCGGTTCGATATAGGTGCGAAGGGCTTTTGCCTTGGCAAGTGTTGTATGGATCCTTTTATGCATGATCAATGAAGTTGCCATATTGGCCAGCATCGATTTTCTATGCGCGCTCGTCCTGGATAAGTGATTAAAATTTCTCCTGTGTCTCATCTCAATTATTCCTTATCTAATTTATATTTAGAGATATTCATCCCAAATTCAAGTCCTTTGGTTTTAACCAGCTCCTCAAGCTCTGTGAGGGACTTCTTACCGAAATTCCTGAACTTTAGCAAATCGTTTTTATTAAATTGAACCAGGTCGCCCAATGTTTCAACGTCTGCGGCTTTCAGGCAGTTCAGAGCCCTAACGGAAAGATCAAGGTCGACCAGCTTGGTTTTGAGCAGTTGCCTGGTGTGCAATGAGCTCTCATCAAATTCCTCGGTCACCGTCTTTTCTTCCGAATCAAGCGTGATTCTTTCATCTGAGAACAGCATAAAATGGTGGATCAGAATTTTGGCGGCTTCCTTTAGTGCATCCTTGGGATGGACAGAACCGTCCGTCTCCAACTCCATGACCAGTTTTTCATAGTCGGTTTTTTGTTCGACCCTAAAATTCTCGATATGGTATTTTACATTTTTTACCGGGGTGTGGATCGAGTCCATAAAAATGGTTCCCAATGGAGCATTCAGCGATTTATTTTCCTCAGCAGGAACATATCCCCTTCCTTTTTCGATATTGATTTCAATCGATAACTTTATGTTTGGTTCCATACTACAGATAACCACATCGGGGTTCAACACCTGGAAAACGGAAAGGAATTTATTGATATCACCGGCTTTAAACACTTCCTGGTCACCAATAACGATATGTACTTTCTCATTGCTTTCTGTGTCAATCTGTCTTCTGAATCTGATCTTTTTTAAATTCAGGATGATTTCGGTAACATCTTCCACAACGCCTTTAATGGTCGAAAACTCCTGTTCGACACCTTCGATTTTAATGGATGTTATAGCGAATCCTTCGAGTGAGGATAATAAAATTCTTCTTAAGGCATTACCGATGGTAATCCCAAAGCCTGGTTCGAGTGGCCTGAATTCAAAATTTCCAGTGAATTCATTGGCTTCGTTCATTATAACCTTATCAGGTTTTTGAAATGCTAAAATTGCCATTCTCAGCTTTTTAAATTAAAAAATAATTTCGGTTTACCAATTCTATTTTACTTGGAGTACAACTCAACGATCAGTTGCTCCTTAATATTTTCAGGGATTTCGTCCCTGGCAGGATAGCTTAGGAATTTACCAGTTTTGGTATCTTCATTCCATTCGATCCAGGGATAGCTGTGTGCCCTGCCTTCGAGTGAATTGGAAATAACTTCCAGTGATTTTGATTTTACCCTTACGCTAATAACATCTCCGGGCTTAATGGAAAAAGAAGGAACACTTACAATTTCCCCATTCACGGTGATGTGCTTATGATTTACCAATTGCCTTGCAGCAGGCCTTGAAGGTGCAATTCCCATCCTGAAAACAACATTGTCAAGCCTTGCCTCGATCAATTGCAGCAATACTTCACCAGTAATGCCTTTTTTGCGGGATGCTTTTTCGAATGTATTCTTGAACTGACGTTCCAGTATACCATAGGTGTACTTGGCTTTTTGTTTCTCTTGCAACTGAATCCCGTACTCCGATTGTTTTCTTCTTCTTTTAGATGCACCATGCTGACCCGGAGGATAATTCTTTTTCTCGTAAGCTTTGTCGGGGCCGTAAATAGGATCCCTGAATTTCCTGGCTATCTTTGTTTTCGGACCAATATATCTTGCCATGTTTGATTTTGTCTTTTAAATGTTAATCGATTAAATAAATAAAGTTTTATACCCGTCTTCTCTTGGGAGGCCTGCAACCGTTATGGGGTAATGGAGTGATGTCAACTATTTCACTCACTTCAATCCCCGCAGAATGAATGGTTCGGATTGCTGATTCCCTTCCTGATCCTGGGCCACGAACAAAAACTTTAACTTTGCGTAATCCGAGGTCATAGGCTGCTTTTGAACAGTCTTCCGCCGCCATTTGAGCTGCATACGGTGTGTTCTTTTTCGACCCTTTAAATCCCATTTTTCCGGCCGATGCCCATGAAATAACCTGTCCTGAATTATTGGTCAGGCTGATAATGATATTGTTAAAGGAGGCGCTGATGTATGCTTTACCAGTCGGTTCTACTTTAACAACCCTCTTCTTTGTTGTTCTGGTTTTTTTAGCCATGTAATATTATTTTTCCTGTATTATTGATTTTCTTCAAGCATTAACCTTTCGGTGCTTTCTTTTTATTTGCAACGGTTTTTTTCCTTCCTTTACGGGTTCGGGCATTGTTTTTTGTACTTTGGCCACGAACCGGAAGTCCGATACGGTGACGAATACCGCGATAAGTACCAATATCCTGAAGCCGCTTGATGTTCATCTGGGTTTCAGAACGCAATTCACCTTCAACCTTTGTGGTATTGCTTATAATGGTACGAATCTGGTTTTGCTCATCATCACTCCAGTCCTGAACTTTTTTGCTCCTGTCAATACCTGCTTGATCAAGGATCTTCTGTGCTGTTGACCTACCGATTCCGTAAATGTAAGTCAATGCAATTTCTCCTCTTTTGTTTTTTGGTATGTCAATACCTGCTATACGAGCCATTTATTTCAATTTTTAAATTGCAAAATGATTTTTATCCCTGCCTTTGTTTGTATTTAGGGTTTTTTTTGTTAATGATATATAACCGCCCTTTTCTGCGAACGATTTTACAATCCGGTGTCCTCTTTTTTATTGATGCCCTTACTTTCATTGTTCCAATATTTTATTTGTATCTGAATGTGATCCGGCCTTTCGTCAGGTCGTAGGGCGACATTTCGAGCTTCACTTTGTCGCCTGGTAAAATTTTGATGTAATGCATTCTCATTTTACCAGAGATGTGAGCTGTAATAACGTGCCCGTTTTCAAGTTCCACACGGAACATAGCATTACCCAGCGATTCGATAACCGTTCCGTCTTGCTCTATGGAGGCTTGTTTTGCCATTTAAACCGGATTAATTAATACTGCTATTTATTATTGTTTAATACTTCCTCAATAAACTCAAATGTTGATAAAATCTCGGCTCTACCTTTTCTTATTACCACATCGTGCTCATAATGTGCCGAAGGCAACCTGTCAGCTGTCCGAATGGTCCATCCATCTTTTTCCTGGATTACTTTTCTGGTCCCAAGATTAATCATCGGCTCAATTGCCAGTACCATTCCTTCTTTCAGTTTTGGTCCGGATCCGCGTTTACCGTAGTTGGGAACTTCCGGTTTTTCATGTAGATTCTTTCCCAAACCGTGACCAACCAAATCCCTCACCACTGCATAACCGAACTGTTCTACGTGATTTTGGATCGCGTACCCGATATCTCCAACCCGGTTCCCGTCAGTAGCCATCTCAATCCCGATATACAACGATTCTTTGGTCCTGTCCATCAAATTTCGAACTTCATCCTTAATTTCCCCTACTGCAAAAGTATAGGCTGAATCACCATAAAATCCATTCTTCAAAACCCCACAATCCACCGAAACGATGTCTCCTTCTTTCAATACTTTTTCCGATGGAAATCCATGAACCACATTTTCATTCACTGAAATACAGAGTGAAAAAGGAAATCCATTGTATCCCTTGAATCCCGGGACTGCCCCATGGTCTCTGATGAACTCCTCAGCAACCTTATCCAATGTAATGGTTTTTACTCCCGGACTTATCAACTTAGCCACTTCAGCTAAGGTTTTACCAACAAGCAAAGAACTTTCTCTTAATAAATTTATCTCCTCTTCCGATTTGATATAAATCATCACTCCCGCCTCATATTCTATATTAACCGGTCATACTAAACGACGACCGCCCTTTTATTCTTCCTGATTTTGTGAGACCGTCATAGTGTCTCATCAACAAGTGACTTTCAATTTGTTGCAATGTATCAAGTACAACCCCTACCAGAATCAACAGTGATGTTCCACCATAAAATTGAGCAAATTGTGTACTGACACCCACCTGGCTTACCAATGCAGGCATGATGGCCACAAATCCCAAAAACATGGAACCGGGAAGGGTAATCCTTGACATCACATTATCAATGAATTCGGCAGTTTTTCTTCCGGGTTTAACGCCGGGGATAAATCCTCCGTTTTTCTTCATATCCTCCGCCATCTGGTTAGGATTGATGGTGATTGCCGTATAGAAGTAGGTGAACAATATGATCATCACAAAAAATGTGAAGTTATACCAGAAACCATTGATATTTGCAAAGGCTGCAACAAAACCTGACAAACTTTCCGAATTGGTGAATCCTGCCAGTGTAATGGGCAGGAACATAATAGCTTGTGCAAAGATAATCGGCATAACACCTGCGGCATTCACCTTCAAAGGGATATACTGCCTAACTCCACCATACTGCTTATTTCCAACAATACGTTTAGCGTACTGAACCGGAATTCTCCTGGTTCCCTGAACCAAAAGAATTGACAACAGGATAACAACAACGAGGAAGGCAATCTCCAGTACGAAATATACTAATCCGCCTCCTTGCTCTTCCATCCTGGCTACAAATTCCCCGACGAGGGAAAAAGGCAATCTTGCAATGATACCGATCATAATGATCAGTGAAATACCGTTGCCAATTCCCTTCTCGGTTATTCTTTCGCCCAACCACATGATAAACATTGAACCTGCAGTAAGAATAACAATTGAAGATATCCCGAAAAATGAAAAAATGGAATGTGTTGCCACTCCCGGATCAAACGGATAAATTCCTTCGGCAGGTAATTGCCTTACAAGGTTGGCAATGTATGCCGGTGATTGAAAAATCAGGATGATCACTGTTAGATAACGGGTAATCTGGTTGATCTTTCTCCTTCCGCTTTCCCCTTCCTTTTGAAGTTTTTGGAAATAAGGAATAGCCATCCCCAGCAACTGTACAACGATGGATGCCGAAATATAGGGCATGATCCCAAGGGCAAACACGCTGGCGTTTGAAAAAGCACCTCCCGAAAACATATTCAATAATCCCAGTAATCCTGAACTTCCCTGATTTTGCAGGTTAGATAGCTGATGCGGATCCACACCTGGCAGAACAACATAAGCACCCAGCCTGTAAATCAGAATGATACCCAAAGTATACAGAATCCTGTTCCTGAGATCTTCAATCTTGGAAATATTTCGAATTATTTCAATCAGTTTTTTCATCTATACTTAGATTTTTGTTGCAACTCCACCTTGAGCTTCAATAGCCTGGATCGCTGACTTTGAGAAGGCATGGGCTTTTACCTCAAGTTTCAGTTTCAATTCTCCACGCCCAAGGATTTTAATCAAATCCTTTTTGGATGCCAATCCGTTTTCGACCAGGATTTCAGGATCGATTGCATTAAATTTTTTCTCTTCAGCAAGTTTTTGCAGGGTGTCAATATTGATGCCATGATATTCAACACGGTTAATATTTTTGAAGCCGAACTTGGGAACTCTTCTGTAGAGCGGCATCTGACCACCTTCAAAACCGATCTTACGGCTGAAACCCGATCTTGATTTTGCGCCCTTATGTCCACGAGTTGATGTTCCACCTTTTCCGGATCCCTGACCGCGTCCAATCCTTTTCTCTTTTTTTACTGAACCTTTTGCCGGTTTTAGATTACTTAAATCCATTTTCTAAAATCTTTTTTCGTTATTTAACTTCTTCAACAGTAATCAGATGTTTTACGCTATCAATCATGCCTAATATCTGAGGAGTTCCTGTTACTTCCCTTTCCTGGTGCATTTTTTTTAAACCCAATGCCTCAAGCGTCCTTTTTTGTTTCAGGGTTCTCCCTATTCCGCTTCTAACCTGTTTTATCCTGTATTTTTTCATAAATTTTGAAGATATCCTGTTTCAATCAAATTATCCGTTAAAAACTTTATCGAGAGCTACACCCCTGAGTTGAGCAATGGTTTGAGGATCTCTCATCCTGATCAGTGCATCGATTGTTGCTTTAACCACACTGTGGGGATTGGAAGATCCTTTCGATTTTGCCAATACATCGGTTACGCCGACACTTTCCAGTACGGCTCGCATAGCACCACCGGCAATTACTCCGGTTCCGGGAGCTGCAGGCTTCAGGAATACAAGGGCTCCACTGTATTTACCTTCCTGAGAATGAGGTAAAGTTCCATTGAGGATCGGAACCTTGATCAGGTTCTTTTTCGCATCGTCAATGCCTTTAGCAATGGCTGAAGTGACCTCCTTTGCTTTGCCCAGTCCATAACCAACAACTCCTTGCTCGTTTCCAACCACGACAATGGCAGAAAAACTGAAAGTCCTACCACCTTTGGTTACTTTGGTAACCCTTTGAATACTTACCAGCCTGTCTTTGAATTCAATTTCGCTGGATTTTACTCTTTTTATATTAACGTTTGCCATAATCGTTTAGAATTTTAGTCCTCCTTCGCGTGCAGCTTCAGCCAATGCCTTTACCCTACCGTGATATAAATATCCACCCCTATCGAATACAACAGTTTCGATTCCGGCTTCTTTTGCCATATCTGCCACTTTTGTTCCGACTTTTTTTGCCTGATCAATTTTTGTGTCTTTTGCAGCTTCAATATCTTTAGCTGAAGAAACTGCCAACATGGTATGCCCGGCCAGATCATCTATCAGTTGCACATAAATTTGTTTATTACTTCTGAAAATTGCCATTCTCGGGCGGTCAGCCGTTCCCGACACAATTTTCCGAATTCTCATTTGAATCCGGGTTCTTCTGAATTGCTTCCTGTTTGTAATAGCCATTCTTTATACTAATTTATATTTTATTATTTTTCAGCAGCAGCTTTACCAGCTTTCTTCCTGATCACTTCACCTTTATACAATATACCTTTACCCTTATACGGTTCGGGTTTTCGCAGTGATCTGAGCTTGGCAGCAGCTTGTCCGAGCAATTGTTTATCAATGGATTTCATGATAATCGTTGGATTTTTACCCCTTTCGGTTTTGGATTCGACATTTATTTCCGGGGGAAGTTCGAAAACTACGTTGTGCGAAAATCCAAGGGATAATTCCAGCAACTGTCCTTTAGCTTCCACCTTATAACCAACTCCAACGAGTTCCTGCATGATAGTGAATCCTTCCGAAACACCCTGTACCATATTATTGATTAATGCCCTATACAATCCGTGTTTGGATTTATGATCCTTTTCTTCAGTGGCCCTGCTCAAAGTCAATTGACCGTCTTCTATTTTCACTGTAATGGCAGGATCAAGTTTTTGATGAAGTTCACCCAGTTTTCCTTTTACAGTAACTATATTTTCATCGTTCACCTTTATTTCAACTCCGGCCGGGATCGCAATGGGTAATTTACCTATTCGTGACATAACTAAATTCTCCGATTTTTAACTAATATAACACAATACTTCACCGCCAATATTTAATTTGCGCGCTTCCTTGTCGGTCATTAGGCCCTGTGAAGTCGACATAACGGCAATGCCCAGGCCATTCAGAACGCGCGGCAATTCAGTGGCGCTAACATACTTCCTTAATCCAGGCTTACTGGCCCTTGAAAGATTGTTCAGGGCCGAAAGTTTGGTTACCGGGTGATATTTCAAAGCAATCTTGATTTTCCCCGGTTTAGGTTCATCCTCAAATTTATAATTAAGGATATATCCTTTTTCAAAAAGAATCTTAGTGATTTCCTTTTTGATGTTGGATGCAGGAATTTCAACTATCCTGTGATTTGCCATCACTGCATTCCTTATCATTGTCAGATAATCTGCAATTGGATCTGTTATCATTTTTCTATCTGTATTTTATTACCAACTTGCTTTTTTAACACCCGGAATAAGGCCTTTTAAAGCCATCTCCCTGAAATTGATACGGGAAAGGCCGAATTGCCGCATATATCCCTTTGGCCTGCCAGAAAGGTTACACCTGTTATGAAGGCGTACCCTCGAGGAGTTTTTTGGCAATTTTTGCAAAGCGATAAAATCACCTGCTGCTTTTAACTCGGCTCTTTTTTCCGCATACTGTTCAACCATTCTGCGTCTTTTAACTTCGCGGGCTTTCATTGATTCTTTAGCCATACTATTCTATTTATTTTGATTTTTGAACGGTAATCCGAATTCTTTTAACAATGCCATACATTCCTTATCTGTATTGGCAGTCGTTACAAAAGTGATGTCCATACCATTGATATGGCTCACTTTGTCGATGTCAATCTCCGGAAAAATGATTTGTTCGGGAACACCAAAGGTGTAGTTGCCCCGACCATCGAACCCCTTTTCATTGATACCCCTGAAGTCCCTGATCCTGGGGATGGCGACAGCGATCAGCCTATCGAGGAATTCATACATATTGTCACCGCGCAGTGTAACCCTTACCCCAACCGGCATTCCTTTTCTCAGTTTGAAGTTGGAAATATCCTTTTTTGATTTTGTTGGTACTGCTTTCTGACCGGTGATCATTGTCATCTCCTCGATTCCGGTATCGATCATTTTTTTATCCGTAATAGCTGCTCCCAATCCCTGGTTTACACTGATTTTTTTCAGCCTGGGAACCTGCATATTGCTTTTATAGCCAAACTGCTTTTCCAAAGCAGGGACTATCTCTTCGTTATACTTTTGTATTAACCTCGGTTTGTATTCCATTACTTGATTACCTCCCCGGATTTTTTTGAATATC
This sequence comes from Bacteroidales bacterium, assembly GCA_016933115.1. Taxonomy (GTDB): domain Bacteria; phylum Bacteroidota; class Bacteroidia; order Bacteroidales; family JAADJA01; genus JAADJA01. Next base: position 23,435 of record JAFGBL010000052.1, read on the forward strand.
TAACTGATTTATTTGATTTTGAATCCTTTTTCCTTCCGATGCGTGTAGGATTTCCGCTTCCATCAACCAATTTCAGATTGGAAACATGGATCGGTGCTTCTTTCTTGATGATTCCGCCTTTTGGATTCTCAGCATTCGGTTTGGTGTGCTTCGAAACCATGTTAACACCTTCTACGATGATCTTGATTCCTTCGTCTTCCACAAAAAGCACCTTTCCGCGCGAACCTTTCGAATCGCCGGTGATAACTACTACATTATCTCCTTTTTTGATGTTTGTCTTTTTATTCATGATTGTTTGTTTTTTAAAGCACTTCCGGTGCCAATGAAACAATTTTCATGTACTGTTTTTCCCTGAGTTCCCTGGCTACAGGCCCGAATATACGGGTGCCGATCATTTCTCCAGCATTGTTGAGCAAAACCACCGCGTTGTCATCAAAACGAATATAGGATCCATCCGGCCTTCTGTTTTCTTTCTTTGTCCTCACAACAACTGCCTTGATAACGGTACCTTTTTTAATATTCCCGGAAGGTAATGCATTTTTCACCGTAACCACTATTTTATCACCTATGGACGCGTAACGCTTTTTCGTTCCGCCCAGAACGCGGATGCAAAGTACTTCTTTTGCTCCGCTATTGTCGGCTACTGCCAATCTTGATTCTTGCTGTATCATGACTATTTAGCCCTTTCAATAATTTCAACTACTCTCCAACATTTATTTTTACTCAACGGCCTTGTCTCCATGATCTTCACCAAGTCGCCCTCATGACAATCGTTGTTTTCGTCGTGTGCCATAAATTTGGAAGTTTTTTTCACAAACTTTCCATAAATAGGGTGTTTCACCCGGCGTTCCACCACCACAACGATAGACTTATCCATTTTATCGCTGACGACAAGTCCCGTTCTTTCTTTTCTTAATTTCCTGGTTTCCATTATTTATTATCGCTTTTATTTAATTCTGCAAGCTCTCTTTTCCTAAGTTCTGTTTTAATCCGGGCAATAATTTTTCTATAAACCCTTATTTTGTTCGGATTTTCCAAAGGTGAAACCGTATGGTTCAATTTTAATTTAACCAGTTGTTTGGTTTCGTCTTCCAAACGTTCCTTAAGTTCTTCAGTTGAAAGTTCTCTGATTACTTCTTGTTCCATTTTATTTAATTTGTTTCTTCAACGTAATCTCTTCTTACAATAAATTTAGTTGTTACCGGAAGCTTTTGTGCTGCCAGGCGTAATGCTTCCTTGGCAATTGACAAAGGAACACCCTCGGCTTCGAACATGATCCGGCCGGGAGTTACCCTTGCAACAAACATTTCAGGGGCACCTTTTCCTTTACCCATACGAACCTCAGCCGGTTTTTTTGTGATGGGTTTGTCAGGAAATATACGGATCCAAATCTGTCCTTCACGTTTCATATGACGTGTAACCGCCTGACGTGCTGCTTCAATCTGCCGTCCGGTGATCCAGGATTCTTCCAGCGATTTGATACCAAATGAACCAAAGGCCAATTGATTACCCCGCATGGAGTTTCCTTTCATTTTTCCCTTTTGCTGTTTCCTGTATTTTGTTTTCTTTGGTTGTAACATTATTCAATCTTATTATAATGATTCACCTATAGTTATTTATCTTCTTCTTTGCTTGCCACCACGTGATGGTTGTTGTTTCTTTGGTTCTTGCGAAAATGCCGAGGTAAGGTCCACCTTGCCATAAATTTCACCTTTGCAAATCCAAACCTTTATTCCGATCCGTCCGTAGGTAGTATGAGCTTCAGCTGTCGAGTAATCGATATCGGCGCGCAGGGTATGCAATGGAATCCTTCCTTCCTTGTAAATCTCGGCACGTGCCATTTCTGCTCCCCCAAGCCTGCCAGAAATCAAAACCTTGATACCTTCTGCTCCTATCCTCATGGTAGATGCAATAGCAGTTTTAATTGCCCTGCGGTAAGAAATCCTGCCTTCGATTTGCTTGGCAACTGCGTTTGCTACGATCACTGCATCAAGTTCAGGACGTTTGATTTCAGAAATATTGATCTGAATTTCCTTCTTGGTCAGTTTTTTCAACTCTTCCTTGAGCTTATCTACTTCCTGACCACCTTTGCCGATGATGATCCCCGGACGGGCAGTAAAAATGGTAACGGTAACAAGTTTTAATGTCCGCTCGATTAAAATCTTTGATATACCAGCCTTCGACAACCTGGCATTCAGATACTTTCTGATCTGATCGTCTTCGAGCAACTTTTGTTCATAATTGTTGCCGCCGTACCAGTTCGAATCCCATCCTCTGATGATTCCCAGTCTTAGGCCTATCGGATTTGTCTTTTGTCCCATTAAAATTATTTTAATTTAAACTTTAAATATTTTATATATCTTGTTTATTGTCAACTATTAAAGTTACATGATTAGAGCGCTTCCTAACCCTGAAGGCCCTGCCTTGTGGAGCAGTTTGGATAAGTTTGAGCATCCGTGCACTGTCAACAGATACTTCTTTCACAAATAAATTGGAATCTTCAATCCTGACGCCTTCATTTTTAGCCTGCCAGTTTGAGATTGCCGATAAAAGCAATTTGTGCAGCCTGGCAGATGCTTCTAGTGATGAATGCTTTAAAATATGGATTGCTTTATCCACTTCCATGCCCCTGATCAAACCTGCAGCTAACCGCATTTTTCGGGGTGATGTCGGGCAATTGTTGAGTTTGGCAAACGCCACCTTTTTCCGGGCTTCTTTTAATGCTTCTGCAGAATTTCGTTTTCTGGCTCCCATAACAACTATATTATTTCTTAGTTATTTACTTTGATTATCTTTTGCCTTTATCCTTACTACCTGCATGGCCTCTGAATATACGCGTCGGAGCGAATTCACCAAGTTTATGTCCTACCATGTTTTCGGTAATATAAACCGGAATAAATTTATTTCCATTATGCACGGCAATCGTTTGACCCACAAAATCGGGTGAAATCATCGATGCCCTTGACCAGGTTTTAATCACCGTTTTCTTTTTGGATTCAATGTTGTCCAAAACTTTTTTATCCAGCTTATAATGGATATATGGTCCTTTTTTTAATGATCGGCTCATACTATTTCAATATTATTTTTTCCGTTTTTCAATGATATAATTGTCCGAAGACTTTTTAGGCGACCTGGTTTTATACCCCTTGGCCGGAATACCCTTTCTGCTTCTTGGATGTCCTCCGGAAGCGCGTCCTTCACCGCCACCCATCGGGTGATCAACCGGGTTCATGGCAACACCACGGGTACGTGGTCTTCTTCCCAACCACCTGCTTCTCCCTGCTTTGCCAGATATTTCGAGGCTGTGATCGGTATTGGAAACCATACCAATGGTAGCCTTGCAGGCTTGCAGGATCATCCTGGTTTCACCGGACGGAAGTTTGATGATTGCAAACTTACCTTCACGCGACATCAACTGTGCATATGATCCTGCGCTGCGTGCCATTTTTGCACCCTGTCCGGGACGAAGCTCAATATTATGTATGATCGTCCCAAATGGAATTTCACTCAGATAAAGTGAGTTTCCAAGATCAGGGGAAACACCCTTGCCAGAGACTACTTCCTGCCCTACTTTGATCCCATTCGGAGCTATAATATAGCGTTTTTCTCCATCAGCATAACTCAACAAAGCAATTCGAGCAGTCCTGTTTGGGTCATACTCAATTGTTTTGACCTTTGCCGGAACGCCTTCTTTATCCCTTTTGAAATCAATAATTCTATATTTCTGTTTATGACCGCCACCTAGGTAACGCATTGTCATTTTTCCTTCATTGTTCCTTCCTCCTGATTTCTTGTTGGGTGACAACAAACTCTTTTCAGGTTTGGAGGCGGTAACTTCATCAAACGCACTAATTAATTTAAAACGTTGACTGGATGTTGTCGGTTTGAATTTTTTTAAAGCCATTTATCTTAAATATTGCTGTAAAAATCAATTGTTTCACCTTGGGCTAATGTTACAATAGCCTTTTTATATGAACTTGTTCTTCCGGTCAATATCCCGGATTTTGTATTCCGGGATTTCTTTTTACCGGAAATATTTAAGGTATTGACAGCCTCGACATCAACACCGTAAAGGTCTTCTACCGCCTTTTTGATCTGGATTTTGTTAGCTTTTCTGTGCACGATAAATCCATAGCGGTTGAGCTTTTCACCCAGGCCTGTCATTTTCTCCGTAATAACCGGTTTTATAATTATATTCATCGCAATGTTATTTTTTAATTAACAGAATGAATTTTTTCAATTTCTTTTAAAGAACTCTCGGCAATCAATAAATTGTTGGCATTCAAAATATCATAAGTATGTACGTCGGATGCACTCACAATTTTCGCCTTTTGAAGATTTCTGGATGATAAATAAATATTTTTATCATTTTCTGCCAATACAACCAAAACCTTTTTTTCTTTAAGTTCAAATTTTTGAAGAATTTCAATGAATTGCTTGGTTTTTGGCTTTTCAAAAGTGAAATCTTCCAGAACGATGATACTGTTTTCCTGGGCTTTGTATGTTAAAGCCGATTTCCTGGCCAGCTTCTTAAGCTTTTTGTTCAGCTTAAAACCATAATCTCTTGGCTGAGGGCCAAAAACTCTTCCTCCACCTCTGAACAAAGGATTTTTGATATCTCCAAAACGAGCAGTTCCGGTACCTTTTTGCCTTTTGATTTTCCTGGTACTACCGGCAACCTCGCTCCTTTCCTTTGCTTTATGAGTACCCTGGCGATGGTTGGCCATGTACTGCTTCACGTCGAGGTAAATAGCATGATCATTCGGTTTGATACCGAAGATATTATCGTCCAGCTTTACTTTTTTGGCCGTTTTCTGGCCGCTGATGTTATATACTTCTAACTCCATCTTTCAAGTATTACATATGAACCGTTCGGACCAGGTACTGATCCTTTGATTACTACAATATTTTTTTCAGGAATGATTTTCATTACCTGCAGGTTAATCATTTTTACACGTGTGTGACCCATTTGGCCTGCCATACGCATTCCTTTAAATACCCTTGAAGGCCAGGATGATGCTCCTACCGAACCGGGAGCCCTTAACCTGTTGTGCTGACCGTGTGTGGCATCATTTACACCGGCAAAATTATGCCTTCTTACAACACCTTGAAACCCCTTTCCTTTGGTAATTCCAACAACGTCGATGTATTCACCTTCTATAAAAATGTCGGCTTTAAGTATATCACCGAATTTCTTCTGGTGGCCTTCTTCGAAACGGGTGAATTCAGCAACCACTTTTTTTGGTGAAACCCCTGCTTTTGCGAAATGCCCTTTCAATGCCTTGGTGGTATGCTTATCCTTTTTTTCATCGAAGGCCAGCTGAATGGCTTCGTATCCGTCTTTATCCTTGGTTTTTACCTGGGTTACGACACACGGACCGGCTTCAATTACCGTACAAGGTACGTTTTTGCCGTCCTTGTCGAAAATGCTGGTCATTCCTAATTTCTTTCCAATAATTCCTGACATGAGAATTTATTTTAAAAGTCTATCTCCGTTAATAAATTATACCTTGATCTCAACCTCCACACCACTGGGTAATTCCAGTTTCATCAGAGCATCAATTGTTTTTGTTGTCGAACTGTATATATCGAGCAGTCTTTTGTAAGAACACAGTTGAAATTGTTCCCTCGACTTTTTGTTTACAAAGGTCGAACGGTTCACCGTGTAGATCTTTTTGTTGGTGGGTAATGGAATCGGCCCACTGATCACAGCTCCTGTAGTTTTTACAGTCTTCACGATCTTCTCGGCAGATTTGTCCACCAGGTTATGATCGTAGGATTTAAGTTTTATTCTGATACGTTGACTCACTTTAAATTTTGATTTATGTTAAACAGTAACCAAATATCCTTTTATTTTATACATAACACTTTCCATGACATCCTTCGGTGCTTGCGTATAATGCGAAAATTCCAGGCTTGAAGTTGCCCTGCCCGACGTAATAGTTCTCAATGCCGTTACATAGCCGAACATTTCAGCCAATGGTACTTTAGCCCGTACGATTTGATATCCCAATTTGGATTCCACATTTTCAACATGTCCGCGGCGTTTGTTCAAATCGCTGGTAATGTCTCCAAGATAGGAATCTGGCGTAACAACCTCCAGGCGCATAATAGGTTCGAGTAAAACCGGACCTGCCTTTTTGCATGCTGCTTTGAAAGCCAATCCTGCAGCAATTTCAAATGCCAGTGAATCGCTATCAACCGAATGGGAGGATCCATCAAGCAATCGTATCTTGATATTTTCTAATGGGTAACCCAGCAGCACACCATTTGACATGGCTTGTTTGAATCCTTTTTCAATTGCCGGGATAAATTCTTTTGGAATAGCCCCTCCCCTGGTATCATTGATGAACTGCAAGCCTTTGAAATGTTCATCAGCAGGTGAAACTTCCACTTTGATCTCAGCAAACCTGCCTCTGCCACCGGTTTGTTTTTTATAAACTTCGGTGTGCTCTATTGATTTTGAAATCGCTTCTTTATAAGCAACAGAAGGTTTACCCCTGTTGCATTCTATATTGAACTCCCGAATTAACCGATCCAGTATAATATCCAAATGCAATTCACCCATACCACTGATTATGGTCTGTCCGGTTTCTTCATCTAATGAAACAGTGAAGGTCGGGTCTTCTTCAGCCATTTTTGCCAGTGAAATGGACAATTTATCCACATCATCCTGGGTTTTCGGTTCAACCGCCATTTTAATAACAGGATCGGGAAAAGTAATCGGTTCCAACTCAACCGGGTGTTGAGGTGAACACAATGTATCACCTGTCCTGATTTGTTTAAATCCAACGGCTGCGCATATATCTCCAGCTTCGATGCTATTGAGGGGCTTTTGCTTGTTTGCGTGGATCTGCATCAAACGCATGATCCGCTCTTTCTTGTTAGTGCTTGCATTCAGAATTTGCTCCCCAGCATTTAATTTTCCCGAATAAACCCTAAGAAATGCCACCCTGCCGACAAATGGATCTGTTGCAATTTTAAAAGCCAATGCTGCAAACGGTTCGTCGACATCGGCATGTTTCTCAACTTCCTTATCTGTAAATGGGTTGATCCCTTTAATTGCAGGTACATCAGTAGGACAAGGCAAATAATCTACGATAGCATTAAGCAGTAATTGAACTCCTTTATTTTTAAACGAAGACCCGCATAATACGGGAGTAGCCCTTAGCTCTAGAACAGCCTTCCTTAATGACAGGATGATGTCTTCTTCAGATATTGATTCCGGGCTCTGGAGGTATTTTTCAAATAATTTTTCGTTTTCTTCTGCAGCTCCTTCAATAAGCATGTTCCGGTATTCCGAAACCTGGTCTTTCATGTCTTCGGGTATGGGAATTTCATGATACTCACGGCCCAGTGTTTCATCATCCCATTCATAAGCTTTATTTGCGATCAAATCGATGATTCCGCTGAACTCATCCTCTGCACCAATGGGCAATTGAATAGGAATCGGGTTAGCACCCAGTTTTTCCTGAATCTCAGTAACTACCCCATGGAAGTCTGCTCCTGCACGGTCCATCTTATTTACATAGCAAATTCGGGGAACATGATATTTATTGGCTTGCTTCCAAACGGTTTCACTCTGAGGTTCAACTCCGCCGACAGCACAAAAAATCGCGATTGCTCCGTCCAATACCCTCAACGACCTCTCTACTTCAACAGTAAAGTCAACATGTCCCGGTGTATCGATGATGTTGATTTTATAATCCTGTTCGTGTTGTTTCCAGAAAACGGTGGTGGCCGCAGATGTAATGGTAATGCCCCGCTCCTGCTCCTGTACCATCCAGTCCATGGTAGCAGTTCCGTCATGAACTTCGCCTATACGGTAATTAATGCCGGTGTAATACAATATACGCTCAGTCGTTGTGGTTTTACCCGCATCGATATGAGCCATAATGCCTATATTACGTGTATGTTTTAACTTTTCCGACATCAATTTAAATGATAAACTTTAAAACCTGAAATGGGAGAATGCCTTATTGGCATCAGCCATCCTGTGTGTATCTTCTTTCTTTTTATAAGCTGCTCCTTCTTCTTTGTAAGCTGCCATGATTTCTCCGGCTAATTTCTGGGCCATGGATTTCTCATGTCTTTTCCTTGAAAATCCGATCAGGTTTTTCATTCCGATGGATAGTTTCCTGCTGGGCCTGATCTCGGATGGAATCTGGAATGTGGCGCCACCGATCCTTCTGCTTCGTACCTCGACTGAAGGGGTCACATTTGCCAGAGCCTTCTTCCAAACTTCCAAACCATCTTCCCCGGTCTTTTCACTTACAATGTCCATGGCATCATAAAAAATATTGAACGACATATTTTTTTTACCCCTGAGCATTAAATTGTTTACAAACTTCGTAACCAAAGTGTCGTTAAACCTTGGGTCAGGAAGTATGATTCGTTTTTTCGGTTTCGATTTTCTCATTTTATATAGAGATTTATCTTAAAACTTTATTATTTCTTCTTTGGCTGTTTGGTTCCATATTTCGATCTCCGCTGAGTCCTGCCCTCAACTCCGGAAGTATCCAGAGCTCCGCGAATGATGTGATACCTAACACCCGGTAAATCTTTCACACGGCCACCCCTGATAAGAACGATTGAGTGTTCCTGAAGGTTGTGCCCTTCACCCGGAATGTAAGCATTCACTTCTTTTTGATTTGTAAGTCTTACCCTGGCGACTTTCCGCATGGCTGAGTTGGGTTTTTTTGGTGTTGTGGTATAAACCCTAACACAAACACCCCTTCTTTGCGGACATGAATCCAATGCAGGGGACTTACTTTTATCCGTTAATTTTTTTCTACCTTTTCTAACTAATTGTTGTATTGTAGGCATATTTAGCTATTTAAAACTGATAATATTTACTCCAAAAAAGGAGCGCAAAATTATACATTATTTGATTACAATCAACCATCAATATCAAAATAATTAACAACAATTTGTTAATTAACATTAATTTAATCAAATATCTTCAAGGAAATACAAATAAGGCAGGTGTCAAGACGATCCTGTAAAATTATATAGCCATTTTACTTTAAAATAGCAGGTTACAGGTTGGAACCTTTATCCGTCTTAATTTGTCAGGTTTCCTTAAATACTTTTAAAATCAATAAATTATAAACTGAACGATTCGCTTAAAGCGGGTGCAAAAGTACAAATTATTTAATTAAAACAAACTTTTTATGAAATATTTTTCTTTTTTAAATGTTTTGGCTAATTTCTACCGAGGATCAAATAAGACCATGGTTCCATGGTTATTGGATCACGGTGTTTTAGATTAACTTTTTCACCGGTAAGTAAATCAATATACTTTTTGTTATAATCCCTATCTGTGAAGTTAAAAGCAACTGCCCGATCAGAGAGATTGGCCAACACAATAATCATATCATCCTTCTTTTTACGAGTGAAGGCCAGTACCTGCTCTTCTGCATCGGTTGGGATATTTAAATAATCCGAACCAAATTCTCCATTCCACAGGGCTTCGTTTTTGTGCTTTATAGCGATCATTTGGGTATAGAAATCAAGCAGTGGCGATTCAGTGTTCCACCAGATGGTATCCTTTTCAAAAAATTCAAGCCGTTTATCCAATCCTACCTCCTGACCGCTATAAAGCAAAGGCATTCCCGGCAAAGTATAGGTAAGCATCGCCATTACATCGGAGGCATCCGCCATTCGTTCTTTAACCGTTCCATTCCACGAGTTTTCATCATGATTTGTAATGAAGTTCATCCGGTAAGCATTTACAGGGTATGTTGTATCCATTTTCTGAAAATAGTCGTCAATGGCATTTGCATTCATTTTACCCTGAGCTATACTATTTAATATATGGTGCAATTCCCAGGCATATGTCATATCAAAGGCATTGAAGTGCAAATCGGCCTGCTCAGCTTCCGCGAGCATAAACACAGGCTTTATGGAATCGAGTTCTTTCCTTACCCGGTCCCAGAAATCGATCGGGACCATACCAGCCACATCACAGCGGTAACCATCAACATCTGTTTCATGTATCCAGAATTTCAAGGCATCTATCATTGCATCCCTTAGTCCAGCATCATCATAATTCAAATCGGCAACATCGGTCCAGTCGAATGGAGCAACCATCTTTCCCAGAGAATCCAATGTGTACCATTCCGGGTGATCGTAAATCCATTGGTTATCCCAGGATGTATGATTGGCCACCCAGTCCAGAATAACTTTAAATCCTTGTGCATGCGCTTCTTTCATCAATTCTTTAAAGTCATCCATCGTACCGAATTCAGGATTAATGGCCTTGTAATCCCTGACGGCATAATAACTGCCGAGTGTTCCTTTCCGGTTTTTTTCTCCTACCGGAAATATCGGCATCAACCATAGGATGTCAACGCCCATTTCACGCAACCTTGGTAAATGATCGCGAAA
>JAFGBL010000053.1 GCA_016933115.1 Bacteroidales bacterium
CATTTCTTGAATTTGTTCATCCTGATGATATTAAAACTACTCAGGAGCTTTTCGAACAGGTTTCCGTTGCGGGCAGGGTTGAATGTTTTCAAAATAGGTTACAGCACAAAAATGGCTTATATCATTGGCTGGAATGGCGATGCGTTTCCGAAGGGGGTTATCTGATGGCATCGGCCTGCGATATTACGGAAAGAAAAAATAAGGAGGAAGACACTGCCAAAAACAAACGTTTCATGGAGGAGTCACATCGAATGGCAAAGATAGGTGTCTGGGAAATTGATCTGGTAAATAAAAAGCTTTTGTTAAATGATTTTGCTTTTAAAATTTATGGGTACCATGAAATAATAGAAAACCTGAGCCTCGATTTTTTCTTAAAACATATCCATCCCGATGACCTTGAGTATGCTAAAAAGATTTGGCAGGAGACGATTACCAATGGTAAGTTTTCTGCTGTTGAATACCGTATCAGGTCAAAAGACGGAGAACCAAAAACCATAATGATTGCAGGGGATATGGAGTTGGGTGCTAACAAGCAACCCATCCGGGCCTTTGGTATAGTGCAGGATATAACCCGGCAAAAGGAAATTGAGAATAATTTGAGAGCCAGTCAAAAAATATTAAATGAAGCTGAACGTATTGCCAGAATGGGAAGCTGGCAAATTTTACTGTCAAACGGTTCGGCAATATGGAGTGAGAACCTCTATAAAATTCATGGAATGAAAGAGGTTAAACCTGAATTGACACCTGAATGGCTTATGTCAGCTGTTCATCCTGACGACAGGGATAAAATGGCCATGAATTTTCAACGCAATATTGAACGTGGTTTTGTAGAAAATGATGAATACCGGGTGGTTCATCCTGATGGGAGTGTTCATATACTGTGTGTTACCGGAGAGTTGATTAAAGATGCAGGAGGCCCAACGGGTCATATGATAGGAGTTACTCAGGATATAACCGAGCGTCGGCAAGCTGAGGAGAAAATTCAGCGCCTGCTGGCGGCCATCGATCAAACTACGGTTCAGGTTATTATTACCGATAGGAACAGCAAAATTGAATATGTAAACAATAAATTCTGTCAGGTTACCGGGTATTCGCGCGAGGAATTGATTGGGCGCAAGGCTGAGTTTTTCAGTTCCGATGAAAATGAGCCCGGAGTTCAGGCTGAAATTGTAAGGTGTATAACGAAGGGGGAAAATTTCAAGGGTGAGCTATTAAATAAAAATGCAAAGGGAGAACTACGCTGGGAGTTGGTTTCCATTACCCCTATTCATAACAAAAGTTGTGAACTTACCAATTTTATAAGTATAAAGGAAGATATCACCGGGCGTAAAAAATTGGAAAAGGATTTGCTTGAGGCAAAAGAAAAAGCTGAACAATCCGACAAGCTCAAGGAGGCATTCCTGCATAACCTGTCGCACGAGATTCGCACGCCGCTGAATGCTGTGGTAGGTTTTTCAAGTTTATTGCAGGAGACTTTAGACAACAACCCTAGTTCACTCTCGCATTATGTACAGATTATTGAAAACAGTAGTAATCAGCTATTGTCTATTATGGACGATGTGCTTACTATAGCCAACATTGAATCGGGCAATGAAGCGCTTGAGATTGAACTTATTAATGTGGACAAACTGCTCGACGACCTGGCAAAGCTTTATGAACGTGAGGCCAGGGAAAAGCACCTGGAGTTTTATTGCAAATTTTCCTCATCCCTTAAACCAGTTCTACTGAAAACCGATAAGAATAAACTCACAAAGATATTGTCTGCGTTTCTAAGTAATGCGCTGCGTTTCACTCACAAGGGAAATATTCAACTGAAATCCTATCTGCAAAATAATTTTCTGTTTTTCTCGGTTAGTGATACCGGAATTGGGATTGCAAAAGAGAATCAGTCGGTTGTTTTTGAACGTTTCAGGCAGGCTAGCCCGGATATTCATATACATTATGGAGGCAATGGTTTAGGATTGGCTATTTCGAGACTGTATGCTAAGATGCTCCAGGCCGAAATTCAATTGGAATCAGAATTAGGAAAAGGCTCGGTTTTCACCCTTAAAGTACCTTACAAGGCAGAAATCGAATCACAGGAGATTCAAACTGAAAAGCCTGTAAATGAATTGCTGCAACATTCCCTGAAGATTCTGATTGCCGAAGATGAAATTACCAATTATTACCTGCTGGAGTCAATTCTGCATCGCTTTAATGTTGAAATACTTCATGCCCAAAACGGCAAGGAGGCCCTTGAATACTTATACAATAACCCGGATATTGACTTGGTGCTTATGGATATAAAGATGCCCATTATGGATGGTAATCAAGCTCTTGAACATATCAGAAAATCCGGATCGGTTGTTCCGGTTATTGCGCAAACTGCTTATGCCTCCAATCATGATAGGCGCGAATGCCTTAACAGGGGTTTTACCGATTTTATCAGCAAACCCATATCTCCTGCTACATTAATTGAGCTTGTTAACAAGTACACTGCTGAAGTGGCCAAGTGAATACATTGATGAATACTGAAGTATATAATTAATTTTACCTTAACAGATTAAAATTGTTAACAAAGCTCTCGAAAATTCCAGATTTTCAAGAGCATCAAAAAACAAATTTTTCCTAAATCGCATGTATATCAAATACGAGTTAAAAACACAAAAGAATTTAGAAAAACACTAACTGCCGCCAAAGGGCGATTAAGGGTTATCTTTCTTATTTATAAGCGGTCTCATCCATCTAATTTTTCGAAAGCGTTACATTCACTTGCGTCGAATCGCCTTCGGCAATGGCTACCGTTATTACCCGGTCGGCGTAGCCAACCTTTTTAACGGTAACCGCGTAGATTCCTGCTGGCAGCGATTTAATGTTAAAACCAACCTTTTCGACCGTTTTTTTAACAATACTTTCCGCAGTAGCAGTAGCAGCAACTTGGCCGAGTCCCAAACACTTAAAGAGTGAAAATAGATATTAAAAAGAATGAGGTCGTTTCCTGCGCAGGAAAATAAATTTCCTTGCGTAGGAAAATTTAATTCCCTGCGCATCCGAATAAACTTTCCTGCGCAGAAAACAGGTTAAAAGCAAATAGCGCATATTTCTTCCCCGTTATACTACGGAGCGTCTTCCTCTCCTTCAGGAGAACTTAGCGAAGCGATTTCACGACCAGAGGGAGTAGCGCCGGGGTGAGGTAAATTCGTTTGGCAGAGGTTTCAACCTCTGCCATTTATATCCCGCAGGCTCCGGCCTGCAATTCAGTAACTCTCCCAAAATTAGTTGTAAAACCTATTGCTGTTTACCCAAAAACAATTTACTTTTAACAACATAAACAGCCTTAACTATAAAGCAAAATGGCCAAC
>JAFGBL010000054.1 GCA_016933115.1 Bacteroidales bacterium
TATAACTGGATCGAAGGCAGATCGATGTATTTCAGGGCAAAGTGGCGGATTGGGAACGACCTGAAATCGTCATACGACCAGCCCAGCGATATTTCTTACCTGCTAACAAGCGGCAAAGGAGTTTTTATCGGTGCGGCAGCACATCTAATGAATCCTTCAAATGTCCCATCAACTTACGGTAACTGGTGGGGCGAAGGTGATGAAAAAATATTTGTCGATGATAATCCGTCTCCGGTATTTTTTGGTACCGGTTCAGAAGATTATTTTAATTATGCCTGGTCATCACCCGATATTTTTTATGAACCTTATTGCGGGCAGCCACGAAATGATGGCCCAGGAACAAAGGGATTTGTTACCAATTACCGCTGGCACATCATCGATAATATTCCTTTTTCAAGCCAGTTTGCTTTTTACATGGAATTATTAAGCCATGAACCGGTGCCCGGATTTTCTTATGCTCGCATTGCCTACTATTATGGTTTCCGGGGAATACACGATGATAATGACCGGATTTCAAAAGGCGATGTCCGTAAGCTTGAACTGCCGGAAAAATGGTATCCGGTTGCAAAAAAAGGCTCTGCAAATTCGCTTTTTTATGAAGCTGAAGATTTGATAACAGATCACAAAAACACATCACTTGTTAAAGGAGTTATATGGACAGGAGGGCAACTGCTGGAATGGGAACCAGTAAAAACCGGAGATATAATAATCCTTGATTTACCAATTCCTGAAGATGGAAATTATATCATCCATATTACTGTTCGCCAGGATGGAAAATCGGGTTCGGTATTAGCAAGTTTAAATGGATCGGATTTAAATCCCGGTCAAAATAAAATTGATCTGAATACTATTCACGGAACACTTTCCAGGACATTCAGCTCAACTAATTTACTGTTAAAAAAGGGATCAAATAAATTGACTCTTGAATCGGTTAACGGATTAACTGCAGGTATCGACTTTATTTGGATACAGAAAAGATAATCAAAACAGAAAATTAAAATGAGAAAAATTTTTTCGGCAATTATACTTAAATTATGCATTTTAGGAGTACTAATCGCACAGGAAGCACCACCTAATATTCCGGCTCAGATATCGGTTGAAAATAACCAAATTCAATTCAGATATAATGGAAAAGATATCTTTTCCGCAACTATCCGGTCCTCAGAATCGGTAAAACAGTTTGAAAACGTTTCTGAAATTGAAGAAGCCATTAACCAGGTTATTATGCTTCAGGGTTCAGGAATGACAATTGAAGGGGAAATTTCCGGTAACGAAGAAGCATTTCCCTGCGAGGTGGATCGCAGGACTTCATTTTCATATGACCTGGTAAGGCACACTGTTGGAAAAAGCACTAGCCTTTTAAACAGGGCAGTTTACGACCGCAAATACGACTGGGTTTTATCCATTGATGAACAAGGTGCAAAAGTTCAGGTAATTCCCATCGAAAATAACCGGTTTAAAATAAAAATTACAGGAAATGAAATATGTATCCGGTTCCGCCCATTGTACTATCAAAAACACAGGAAACTGGCATACTACAAACCATGGGAATTTAAAGTTCCTGAAAAGCCTGTGGTTGGTTGGTGTTCATGGTTTGCTTTCTGGAACAGGGTTACAGAAAATGACATTCACAGAACTGCTGATGTATTATCAGAAAAACTGGTTCCTTATGGATTGGAATACCTCCAGATCGACGATGGGTATCAGCAGGAACCGGGTGGGTTGCCGGAAACCTGGCTGAATCCCAACGAGAAATTCCCAAATGGAATGGATGGGCTTGCTGATTACATTAAAAGAAAGGGGATGTTGCCAGGTGTATGGACTTATGCCAGTTTTCATGATAAAAAATCGGCAGAAGAAAATAAAGATCTTTTTGTCAAAGATAAAAGCGGAAATCTTGCAAAAGGCAGGTGGCTTGATTACTGCATAGATGGTTCTAATCCAAAAGCAATTAATAAATTAATCCGCCCTGTTTACAGAGGCTTTACAAAAATGGGCTGGAAATATTTTAAAGTGGATGCTCTGCGGCATCTACGCTACGATGGATACAACAGCTTTCCGGAATACTTTGAAAAAAAAGGAGTTTCGAGGGTTGAAGCATTCAGGAACTTTGTTCAGTCAATCCGTGAAGAAATCGGACCGGATAATTACATGCTTGCATGTTGGGGTGTACGTCCTGAATTGATAGGAATTACTGATGCCTGCCGGATTGGAACGGATGGTTACGGGCTTGGAACGCTTTCTCAATACAATTCTTTTAACAATGTTATCTGGCAAAATGATCCTGATCATATCGAAGCCTTTGGTGAATTTGCTTACCGCGACTGTATGGCTACCTCAGTTACAGGATCGCTTTATATGATTACCGATAAGCCTGAAGATTATAAAACCGGCAACCTTGAACCAATTATCAGAACTATTCCTGTTTTACGCACCATGCCCGGTCAGATTTATGATGTCGATCCTTCCCGATCGATGTACTTAGACCGGGTTGAATCTGAAACATCGGGGAGCGGTGAGCGGATTTTTGATGGTGGTCGAACTTCTTTCAACGACCTTTTCCTGCTTGAAATCAATAAGCCTTATGAAAACTGGATGATACTTGGCAGGACCGGCAACCGTATCGATTCTATTGAATTTAATCGCCTCGGGCTTGACTCCGAGAAAAAATATATTGTTTTTGATTTCTGGAATAAAAAACTGAGGGGAATCTATTCTGAAAAATTTTTGCCCGGCGATGTGGACTCAAAATACAAATGCCAGGTATTCTGCATTCGTGAAAAAGAATCCCACCCACAGTTGATAGCCACAAACAGGCATATCTCATGCGGAGCACTTGAACTGGAAAATCTTTTATGGGAAAACAATTGCCTTCAGGGTGTAAGCCAACTGGTTGCCAATGATGAATATATAATCTATGTTAACGAACCAAAAGGTTTTACATTACAGGATGTTGAATGCGACAATGCTGAAGTTATCAGTTCAGAATTAAAAAACAACGTTCGGGAGATCCATTTAAAAAGCCCACTGAAATGTACAGCCAAATGGAAAATAAACTATAAGAATAAATAGGCAGTCATCCTGAGCCTGTCGAAGGATGATGAAACGAATAAATCATAGTTCGACAAGCTCACTATGACCCGGTGCATAATTAATTAAACGAGACCAAAACATATGAAACCTTATTCGAGAAGATCATTTCTAAAAACCGGGACACTGGCATCTGCCGGTTCTGTAATTGCCGGCAACTCTTTATTATCATGCACAGGAAGTAATTCAGGGACATCAAAAGGCACGATAACAGTTGACCCAACACCTCAGTTTGAAATTTCCCCTACCTTGTTTATGCAATTTTTGGAACCACTTGGAAATACTGATCCTGCAATTGAGGCTGCCTGGGACTACGGAATTGATAACTGGCGGGAAGATTTGGTTAAATGTGTAGCTGACCTTTCGCCCGGAATGATCCGTTGGGGTGGAAATTATACCCGTTATTACAAATGGCGTGAAGGAATTGGTCCGGCAGATAAACGCCCGTGGTTATATAACTACTATTGGGGAGGAAAAGAAACCAACAGGGTTGGCACACATGAATTTGTGGATTTCTGTAAAAGAACAGGTGCAGAGCCCCTACTTGGAGTAAACTTTATGAGCGATGGATTTGAATATTTCAAAAATACTTCACACGGAGAAAATCGATTTGGAACTCTTGAGGAAGCTGCCGACTGGGTCTCCTATTGTAACGATCCAGACAACAAAGAACGCATAAAAAATGGAGCAACTGATCCTCTTGGAGTAAAGTTCTGGCAGGTGGGAAATGAAACTTCGTACGGAGGAAAGGATGGATTCAGCATGGAACAGGCAATATTCAACACAAGAAAATTTGCAGAAGAAATGCGACGCCGCGATCCATCTATCAAATTAATAGGTTGGGGCGACGTTCCGAATTGTTCTTATTTCAGTGGAACAGAAGGTGAAGAAGGAAATGATCTTTGGGCTCCCGAAATGCTTAAAGCTAACGGCGATGTACTGGATATGATCGCTATACATATGATGGGAATTTATCCAAGAAAGACAGAGGTGTTAAAAGGCTTTGAATTCTTTAATAATCCGGAAGAAGCCTGGAATGAATTTCTGAATCTTGCCAAAATAGCTGAATACAGGATATCAAAACTGAAAGGCGAATTGCAAAAAATTGAAAACGAAGCAAAAATTGCGGTAACCGAAGGGCATTTATCATTATCGCCACACAATACAAATGCAATTCTTCAAACCTGGTTATCGGCGGCTTACCATGCAGTAACCATGAATACCTATCTTCGTCATGCCGATAAAGTTTCAATTTGTACAGGTGCCGATTTTTTCGGAGACAGGTGGACTGTAAATGCTGTAAAAATGCCGGTTCCGGGAGGTGAATCCTATTTGTTGCCTATAGGTACAATTATGAAACTTTATAAAAAGTACGGAGGCAATACCGGGGTAAATGTTATCGAATCGCCTGCCGACCTAGATATTGCGGCAACACGAAAAGAGGATAAACTTTTCCTTCATATCCTGAATAAAAACTTCAATTCTCCGGTTAACGCACAACTTGATATTTTAGAGTCTGGTTTAGTTTCAGGGAAGGTCTATGAAATTGCTCCGGAAGATAAACTGACTTATGTTGATGATAACAACCGAAATACATTTGAACCGGTTGAAAAACAACTTACCAATCTTTCTGAAATATCAATACCACCTGCATCGGTATCAATTGTAGAAATTCAATTAGCTTAAAATGAAACGAATAACACCATTTGCAATTATTTTTTGTTTAATATTCTCTGCCTGTAATTCAGGTCGGGAACAAAAGCAAAACGAAAAACAGGAAACTCACCCACTCGATAGTTTTTTTATTAAAAAGGAAGAACTTAACCTCAGTTTCAAATATCCGGAGCCGGAAAGAAAACTTTCATATAATAACTATAAGGGTGATTATCAACACTGGAAAAATGAAGTTTTTGAAAAATTCAAAGAACTTATAGCTTACGAACCGCACGGAAAAACAAAAATTACCGAACTTAGGTCAATAGTATTTGAAGGTATATCTTACCATGCCCTTGTGATGGAAGTAAGCCCGCAATTATCCATTCCGGCTTACCTTTTAATCCCTGAAAATGGTGAAACCAAAGGAGCTGTGATGTCCATTCATGGCCACGGTTTTGTTGAATCCACCATTGGTCTGTACGACGATTACCACCATCGATATGCTCTTGAATTGGCAAAAGATGGCTACATGGTTCTTTGCCCGGAGCTAAGAGGCTTCAGTACTTTAGGTGATCTTTCAAATAACATCGACCTTGACAACCTTGATTATTGGGTAATTCACGGACGGCAGTTTACCCTAATTACCGAAGGATTTCAACATGGTAAGACTGTAATTGGCGAAACTATTGCCGACCTTGTTGCCTGGGAAAACTGGTGGACTGAGGCATACAATGTTGAAAAATTTGATGTTGCCGGAATTTCATACGGCGGTGATCTAGCCCTGTACTATCCGGTATTTTCAAATCGGGTTGATAAAATATTCAGCAGTGGTTCTCTGGGATCATTTAAGGGCATTTTTGCAACGAGTTACAACGCTCCTGCGCATTGTATTCCCGGAATCCTGAAATGGATGGACCGCAGTGATATTGCCGGTTTAAATGCACCGCGCCCTATTTTACTTCATTATGGAGAGCTTGACACACCAAGCCACGATAACCATTCGGCATCATACAATAAAACAGTGGAACCGGCAATAAAAGAATTAAAAGAAATTTATTCCAATGTTGGAGCTGAAGATAAAGTCATTCTAAAGGTTACACCCAACAGTTACCACGAAATGGATAATGATTTATTAAAAGCTTTTTTATCTGAAAATTATTAAATCCAAATTAATGAAACGTATTCTGCTATTTATACTTTTGTTCACTTTCCTTTATACTGAAGGACAATCAGCAACATTAAAATTACCCCGGATTTTTGGAGACCACATGGTTTTGCAACGTGATTTTTCCTGTAAAATATGGGGTTGGGCTATTCCGAATGAGAAAGTTTCCCTTTCTATTGATGGAGAGAATACATACACATATTCCGATTCATCCGGTAAATGGTTGGCTTACCTGCCACCACACAAAGCAGGTGGACCATACACTTTAAAGGTTTCTGCCGATACCACAATTCAGTATAACGATGTTATGTTTGGCGAGGTCTGGATTGCATCAGGCCAGTCGAATATGGAATTCAGGATGATGGATATAAGCGATGGGCGTTACGATAAAATTATTGAAACTGCTGAGTTTCCGAAAATCCGGTATTTTAAAGTTCCGCGAGGTTTGTCTTCGGTTCCAAAAGATGATATAGAAAGCGGCGAATGGTATTTGTGCTCAAGCGATTCGATTAAAAAATTCTCGGCAGTTGGCTGGTTTTTTATTAAAAAAATTTACGATGAATTAAATGTTCCGGTTGCCATCATTGAATCGTCGTGGGGAGCTACTCCTGCAGAAGCATGGACAAGCCAGGATATGCTGGAAACATTGCCCGGATACAGAAACAAAGCCTTAAAACTCGATTCTCTTTCGGAACAGGAATGGGAGGGAAAAATTGCCGAAGCAGACAGCCTTGAAAATCTGAAATGGGAAATTGTAGGTTTACAGGAGGGATTAAAAAAAGGCTATGCTTCACTTGAATATGATGACTCGGATTGGGAAACAATTTTACTTCCCAAAAATAATATGACAGATGTAGTCTGGGTACGCAAAATATTTGAGGTTGAAGTTTCTGAAAAATGGATAAAAGATGAAAAAGAATTTAAACTGAATATTGGGCAGGCATATATTTTCCAGGATATTTATCTGAATGAAAAGAAATTGAAATACAACGATATACGTGATATCCATGTTTCTGCAAAAGACCTGAAAAACGGTAAAAA
>JAFGBL010000055.1 GCA_016933115.1 Bacteroidales bacterium
TTTAATAACTTTGGTTGGGACAAAAACAAAAATAATTGAAAATCAATAATTTGGAACCTAAGTTGTCTTTAAAGGAAAAGAACAGCGATAGAGAGGCCGGTCTGTTTCCGATAGTTGGCATAGGTGCATCAGCCGGCGGCCTCGAAGCATTTGAGCAGTTTCTTGAGAATGTTCCCCGCGACAGCGGCATGGCTTATGTTCTGGTCCAGCATTTGGATCCGACGCAGAAAGGGATGTTGCCCGAACTGCTTCAGCGAATCTGCAAATTAAAGGTTTACGAGGTAAAAGACCGGATGGCCGTAAAGCCAAACTGCGTGTATGTAATACCTCCAAACACCGGCATGTCAATTTTAAAAGGGGTGCTGCACCTGTTTGAACCTATTGAACCCAGGGGGCTCCGACTTCCAATTGATTTTTTCCTGCGTTCACTTGCCGATGATCAGCAGGAATTCAGTATCGGGATCATTCTCTCAGGCATGGGCTCTGATGGAAGCGTCGGGATCCGGGCTATAAAAGAAAAAAACGGAATAGTGATGGTCCAGGATCCTCTCTCGGCTAAATACAACAGTATGCCGCTCAATGCAATTGATTCCGTTCAGGCCGATATTGTTGCTCCAGCCAACGAACTGCCCGCCAAACTTATTGATTTTTTAAGATGTATTCCCAGGGTCAAATCAAACCTTGAACTTGAGATAAAGGACCAAAGCGCTCTCGAAAAAATAATTATTCTGCTCCGGGTTCATACCGGCAATGACTTTTCACTCTATAAAAAAACCACGGTGTATCGCCGCATCGAAAGGCGCATGGGTGTTCATAAAATTGATAAAATATCTTCATACGTCCGATTCTTGCAGGAAAACCCAAAAGAATTGGATATCCTTTTTAAGGAATTGCTGATCGGTGTTACCAATTTTTTTCGCGATGGTTTAGCCTGGGATCGATTAAAAGAAACTGTCCTTCCATCTCTTTTAACCAATCCCATCAACGGTAAAATGCTAAGAGCATGGGTGCCTGGGTGCTCAACAGGGGAGGAAGCCTATTCATTGGCCATTGTGTTCAAGGAAGTGCAGGAGAAAATCAATCCCCACGATTTCTTTTCTTTACAGATATTTGCTACTGATCTCAATGCCGAGGCCATTGATATCGCCAGAAGGGGATTATTCCCGGAAAGTATAGCTGCCGATGTGTCGCCTGATCGCCTGAATCGCTTTTTTACCACAACGGAGGAAGGTTATCGCATAAATTCGGAAATACGGGAAATGATTATTTTTGCGCATCACAACATTATTCTCCATCCTCCTTTTACCAAACTGGATATTCTCTCATGCCGTAATCTTCTTATATATATGGACTCCGAATTGCAAAAAAAATTGTTCGGGTTGTTTTACTACTGTATTAATCCTGAAGGATTTTTGCTGCTGGGCAGTGCCGAAACCCTTGGAAAGCAAAGTAATTTTTTTACAACCATTGATTCCAAACTGAAGATTTACAAACGCGCTGTTGTAACCCAACCCCCTGAACTAAATGACTTTCCTTCCTCATTTACCCGCATCACCCCCCCCCATTTGGAAAAACATGCACCTGCCGAATCTGCCTCAAATATTCAAACCCTTGCCAGCCAGCTGTTTTTGGATTATTTTTCCCCATCCGGGGTTTTGGTGAACGAAAATGGCGACATCGTGTACATTATGGGACATACGGGAAAATACCTGGAACCGGCAGTTGGTAAAGCAAACCTGAATATTTTCGCTATGCTGCGCGATGGTTTGAGAAACGAATTTCCAATTGCATTCCGCAAAGTCATAATGAATAAAGAAACGGTGGTCCTTAATAATGTCAGGGTAGCCGGAAATGGAGGCTACCATAATTTGAATGTCAACATTCAATGGATTGCCAAACCGGAACCTTTACGCGGTATGGTAATGATCATATTTACGGATTTGCCTGAAATCAACCACACAAAACCAGAATTAAAAACCAGTAAAAGGACTTTGGACAGCCTCAGGCAAACTGAACTGGAGAAGGAGTTGCAGCATACCAGAGAAGAGATGCAGAGCACCCTGGAAGAAATGCTGACCTCGCAGGAAGAGCTGAAATCCACCAATGAGGAATTGCAGTCGACCAATGAAGAGCTCCAATCCGCCAATGAAGAACTGACAACTTCAAAGGAGGAAATGCAAAGTATGAATGAAGAACTGCAGACGCTGAACACTGAACTGCAATCGAAAATTGATGATTTTTTGCGTGTCAACAATGACATGAAGAATCTTCTCAACAGTACGGATATTGCAACCCTGTTCCTCGACAAGGAATTGAATATCCTCCGTTTTACCAACCAGGCAACCAAGATTTTCAAACTGATAAAAAGTGACATTGGAAGGCCCTTTACCGACCAGGTTACAGATCTCCTATACCCTGAACTGGCTGTCGATGCGGGCGAAGTCTTGCGAACACTAATATTTATTGAGAAACAGATTCCTGCCAGGGACGGGCGATGGTTTTCCGTACGGATTATGCCCTACCGCACCCTCGACGACAGGATAGACGGCCTGGTCATCACTTTCATTGAAACAACCAATCTCAGGAAGGTGGAGTTGAAATTGGAGGAATCGGAGCAGATGCAGCGCTTGCTGTTAAACTCATCCCCTGATATAATAATCGAATTGTCTTCCGCCTGGAAAATCCTTGAATTTAATCCTGTAGCTGAACAATTCTTTGAAAAAAGCCAAAAGGACGTAATTGGCAAAAATTTTCTTGAGGTTTTTATTCCGCTTGCGGAGCATAAGAGAACTGAAAGAATGCTTAAAAGACTGATAAACAAGTCGGTGAATGGCAAGTTTAGGATGCAGGTTTTAACAGCCGACGGTAAAATACATGATGGTGAATGGTCGGGAAATATTTTGACCGGCCATTTAAAGAAAGAATCGAAAATAGTTATTTTTACTAAAAACCCATAACACTATGAGTTACGGAGAAATTGATTTTTCTGACGCCAGGAAACTGCGCATGAAAGCCGAAGAGCAACTGAAAGAAAACCAAAAGAATATCGACCGGAAAGATGAAGAAGCTGACATACAGAAACTTCTGCATGAACTGCAGGTGCACCAGATAGAATTGGAGATGCAGAACGAAGAGCTGAAACATACCTATGAAATCGCAGAAACTGCCCTGAAAAA